>CADANR010000014.1 GCA_902789265.1 uncultured Lachnospiraceae bacterium
AATAACCGGTTCCTTTTCGGCGACTATGTAACGGACAGCGATGTCAGATTATATGTAACACTGGTGCGCTGGGAAGTTGCTTATTACAGGTTCTTGGGAACTTTTGAAAAAGGCCTTAGAGGATACAAAAATCTTTGGGAATATACGAGAGATTTATATACGATTCCGGCATTTCGTCATAATACCTATCTTTCCGATATTGCGCATGAGTATGGTGCAATCGACGAGAGCGGAACCAATTTCCCGACATTCAATTACCGTTACTGGAATGCGGTAGATTACGATAAGATTTTTTCCGAGCCGCAAAACAGAAGGGATTTGTCACTGGATCCGGATCACAAGTTGAAGAAGGCAGAGTAAAACAAAAAAAATTTGCAGAAGACAGACAATAACAGACTGTAAATAAGAAGGCAGATTCACATGGACATGTTAAATAAGACATAGAATAAGAGTTAAAAAGGCAGGATTTGAAATGAGTTACGATATCGACACCCGATGTATTCACGGGTTGGAACACAAGAATAAAGATGCGAATTTCGCAATCAGTTATCCGATTTATCAGACGGCGTCTTTCAGTCATCTGACACCGGGACATAACCCGACCGGATTTGATTATTCGAGAGAATCCAACCCGACAAGAAGTTATCTGGAAGAAACCATAAGCTCTTTGGAGCATGCATATGATACCATTGCTTTTGCATCCGGTATGGCAGCAATTGCGACGGCATTTGAATTTTTTAAAGCGGGTGATCATATTCTCTGCGGAGAGGATTTATACGGTGGTGTCGTTCGCCTGATAGCGCAGGTCTGTAATAAGAACGGCTATGAAGTGGAAGCTGTGGATACTACGAATCCTGCAGAAGTGGAATCCAAAATCAGATCAAATACACGTGCAATTTACTTAGAGACTCCGACCAATCCGATGATGAAGGTGTCCGATATAGAAGCGATTGCCGAAATTGCACATAAGAATCAGGCACTTTTAATTGTCGATAACACATTTATGACGCCGTATTTTCAGAATCCGATTCAGAAAGGAGCTGACATTGTAGTTCATTCGGGGACCAAATATTTAAGCGGTCACAACGATACGGTTTGCGGATTTTTATGTGTGGCAAATGAAGAATTATCGGATCGTTTCCGACTGCTTTCCAAAACCATCGGCGCTACTTTAGGACCATTTGAATGCTGGCTTGTATTAAGGGGACTTAAGACTCTTGCACTCAGAATGGAGAGGCATAAAAGCAACGCGCTTGCAGTGAAGGAATGGTTACAAAAACAACCGGTTGTGAAAGAAGTATATTATGCGGGAAGCGGAATGATTTCCTTTACGGTGGATTCCGAAGAGCGAGCCGTATCGATTCTTAAAAATGTATCATTGATTATTTATGCGGAAAGTCTGGGAGGGACGGAGAGCTTAATCACTTATCCTGCAGTCCAGACGCATCCGGATGTTCCGAAAGAACAGAGAGAAAAACTCGGGATTACGGAAAGGCTGCTTCGTTTGTCCGTCGGAATCGAATCGCCGAATGATATTATTGCGGATCTGGAGCAGGCATTTGTACAGAGTATTCAGTGATAATCCGGTAAATAAGCAGTAAAGCGTAAAACAGGCAATAATCCGTCAGAGACGAAGGAAAAAGGAACTATATATGCCTGAAAGAAATTTAAATTTTGATACAATCACAGATCGCAGAAATACCAAGTGTCTGAAATATGATTTTGCCGTAAAAAGAGGTGGGTGGCAGATATGGATTTTAAAACATCGTCGTATGTGGAGGATGCGATTGTTTCACTTGCTTCCGGGAATATTTACGGATACACGAATACGCAGAACGGTGACGGATTTTTCGATGCTGTTGCCGGATGGATGAAGCGTCACCATGATTTCGAAGTTTTTCCCGAGTGGCATGTAAAAACGCCGGGAGTCTGTTTTGCAATCGGGACTGCGGTTAATGCGGTAACGGAGCCGGGAGATGCAGTAATTATTCAGGAACCCGTTTATTATCCGTTTCGGAATATCATCCGGAGAAACAAAAGAAAACTTGTGGTAAGCGAACTTCGTTTGGATGAAGAAGGGCATTACACCATGGATTTCGAGGATTTCGAAAGCAAAGTTACAGAGAATCAGGTAAAACTATTTATCCTTTGTAATCCGCACAATCCCGTCGGAATGGTGTGGACGAAGGAAGAACTGAAAACGATCGGAGAGATTTGCAAACGTCATAACGTGATCGTTTTCAGCGATGAAATTCATTTCGACTTTATTTGGGAAGGAAAGCATCAGATCTTTCAGGAGACGGATGAGTCATTCCGTGATTTTACAATTACCGCAACAGCACCGAGCAAAACCTTTAATTTAGCCGGGTTGCAGCAGTCCAATATTTTTATTCCGAATGAAAATATCCGAAGGAAATTTTTACATGCATATGATGCAACCGGATATGATGAGCCGAATATTGCGGGAATCACAGCAACGCAGGCAGCATATGAGAATGGGGAGGAATGGTACGAAGCGGTAAAGAAATATATCTTTTCAAATATTGAATTTGCCGGTTCGTTTATTGAAAATGAAATCCCCGGTGTACAGTTGATTAAAACGGAAGGAACCTATTTAATCTGGCTGGATTTCAGAGCCCTTGGATTATCTCCGGAGGAACTGGAGAATCTGATTGTAAACAAGGCAGGACTCTGGCTTGACAGAGGAAAGGTATTCGGCCCTTCCGGGGAAGGATTTGAGAGAATTAATGTTGCCTGTCCGAGAGTCGTACTCGAGGAGGCATTAACAAGGATTAAAAGAAGTATATAATTTTTCAGATGCCGTAGCCGCGGGAATGGCATAGGTTTCATAGACCGAAGTTGGCGGTTCGAGTCCGTCCGGTATCGTTTTTTCGTATATTGTTTCGAAAGGTGGCCTTGACCACCTTCTTTTTTTATACTTTTATAAAATTTCAAAAAAAGTGCTTGACGGCTAATTTGAATTAGCCTATAATGAAGCTAATCTGAATTAGCCAAATTAAAAAGTGAGGAACGTCATGGATACAAAGCAAAGAATTTTAGATGAAGCGCTGACTCTGTTTTCCGAGAAGGGATATGCGAATGTGTATGTTGCCGATATAGCGGACAGAGTCGGAATCAAAGCACCTTCGCTATACAAGCATTACAAAAACAAGCAGGCGATTTTTGATGCAATTATCGAAGAGATGAACCAAAGATTTCTGGAACAGGCGGGTGCCCTTCAGATTAACGGGGCGGATGCAGCGAAGGATGCGGACATATATCAGACCATCTCGGAAGAGCAGTTAATTGATCTCGGAAGGAATCTGTTTTTGTATTTCCTGCATGACGATCACACAAGACGTTTCCGAAAAATGCTGACTATTGAGCAGTTTCATGATAAGGAGCTGGCAAAGGTGTATCAGAAACAGTATGTGGATGATCCGCTTTCCTATCAGGGAATGCTTTTCGGGATGCTGGTTGCATCCGGAATTCTTCAAACGGATAATGTCGAAATCATGACGATTCACTTTTATGCGCCGATCTATATGCTGCTTGTCATGTGTGACCGTGAGCCGGAACGTGAGCCGGAAGCCTTGAAAACGCTGGAAGCACATATACGTCAGTTCAATTTGCTTTACGCAAGAGATGAGAATAAAATTCGCAGTCGGAGGAAGAAAGCATGAAAATCACAGTAATAAACGGAACCGAAAAACACGGTGTGACATACAGAATGAAAGAAATCTTTTTAGAGGAGTTTCGAAATGATGCGGAGATTACGGAATACTATCTTCCGAAAGACTGCCCGAATTTCTGTATCGGATGTACACAGTGTTTCCGGGAGAAACAGCATTTGTGTAAGGATGCGGAATATGTTCAAAGGATTGAAAAATCCCTTTTGGAAGCGGACCTTTTAGTGTTTACTTCACCGGCATATGTATTTCATACCACAGGGGCCATGAAAGCTATGCTCGATCATTTCGGTTATCGCTGGATGCCGCACAGACCTGCTAAGGAAATGTTCGGGAAACGGGCGGTTATTATTACACAATGTCTCGGAGCAGGTGGGAAATCCACCGCAAAGGATATTAAGGACAGCCTTTCCTGGTGGGGTATCTCGGAAATAAAGGTCATCAGTTTCAAACTGATGAGCGAAATAGACTGGAATAGAATCGAAGACAAAAGAAAAAATGAATTTACCAATAAATTACAATCCGTTGCAAAGAAAATGCATGCTATCAATTATGCAAAACCCGCTCACACAGGGCTTCCCGTGAAGTTTAAATTCTTTGCGGTACGTATGCTTCAGACAAGTCTCGGCAAGCAGAATCCCGAATACACCGATTATAAATACTGGAAAGCAAACGGCTGGATTGATAAGGTAAGACCTTGGAAATAAGGATTGGAAATACGTATAAAAATTACAGATAAAAACTACAGAGAGAAAGAGATTGGCAGCAACTGATCTCTTTTTTGATGTTTTTTTTACCATTTACCCATGATTTTTTACCGAATACCGATTTTTTATGACAAAACGAAGCGCAGGGATTAAGATAGAATCATCAAAACGATATGCGCATATCGGAGGAAGAAAAATGATTTTTAAACTGAACATAGACAGGGAATGCAGAGAGGAAATTATAGCAAACGTGCATGAAAGAACCCCGCTGATTGACGAAATCGAAAAACTGGTAACACAGGACGGAACGGCCGAACAGCTGACGGGGTATACGGAAGATGAAATCGTAATGCTTCAGGTTCGCGAAGTCGAGTGTTTTGTTGTGGAAGAGGAAAAGACCTTTGCCATATACAAAGGCGGGAAACGATATCAGATTCGGAAACGTTTATATGAGCTTGAAGAAATGCTTCCCGGAGAGTTTGTCAAATTAAGCAAATCGGCAATTGCAAACCGCGGAAAAATCGTGAAATTCAAAGTACAGTTATCCGGTGCGGTGGATGCGGTTTTTGAAAGCGGAAACGTAGAGTGTATCTCAAGAAGATGCTTTGCGGAGATGAAAAGGAGATATGGATTATGAAAAAATTTATGAAGGAATTCTGTAAAAGAGGACTTATGTTTGCAGCGGGCGGCCCGATTATCACGGCAATTGTATGGTTCTGTCTGCAGGCTGCCGGTAAGATAAGTACCCTGACGGTAAATGAAGTCGTAATAGCGATTATCTCAACCTCGCTGATGGCATTTGTGGCAGCAGGAATCTCCGTCATTAACCAAACGGAGAACGTTCCGAAAGCTTTCGCGGCACTGATTCAGGCATCGGTTCTGTATGTGGATTATCTGGGCTTCTATCTTTTAAACGGATGGATTCCGGTCAGCAAAATCTGGATCTTCACACTCATTTTTGTAGCGGTATTTGCAATCACATGGCTGATTATTATCCTTTCCGTAAAAGCAAAGGTTGATAAAATGAACCGGCTTCTCGGGGAGAAATAACGAAAGAGGGAAACGAAATGGCTGAAAATAAAAGAATACATTATCTGGATAATATCCGTTGGGTAATTACAATTGTAGTTATTCTGTATCACGTATTCTATATGTATGCGGATGGTCTCGTAGGTACGGTCGGTAAAATCACAAACCAGAACGTTCCTTATCAGGACGGATTCCAGTATGCGGTATATCCCTGGCTTATGCCGATTTTCTTTATTGTATCGGGTATCAGCGCAAAGCTTTATTTGGATCACCATACCGCAAAAGAATTTGCGAAAGACAGAACGAGAAGGCTTCTCATTCCGACAACGCTGGGCTTGATTGCATTTGAATTCGTACAGGGAATTCTGAATATGCAATTGAGCGATGCTTATGAAACCATGAAGGCCCTGCCGTTTCCGGGCAATGTAATCGGAGTGGGGATTGCAGCGGTTTTATCCGGAATCGGAGTGCTCTGGTACATGCAGTTATTATGGTTAATCTGTATGATTCTTCTTTTAATCCGTGTGATCGAAAAAGGGAAACTCACAAAAATCGGTGCCAAAACACCTGCATGGCTGGTCTTCTTATTTGTAATCCCGGTGTGGGGTGCAGGACTGATTCTAAACACTCCGATTATTGTGGTATACCGTCTCGGCTTTTACCTGGCATTCTTCCTTTTGGGATATTATGTTTTCTCAAGTGAAGAAGTGATGGAACGAATCAAAAAAGTCTTTCCGGTATTTGCAGCTCTTGCCGTAGCACTCGGTGTTGCATTTGTCATCGTTTACTTCGGACAGAATTATGCGGACAAACCGATTAACCGCGGAATTTTATTTGCAGCCTATGCATACTTCGGAAGTCTTGCGATTCTTACCGGCTTTGCGAAATTCTTTGACTTCACAAATCCGTTCTGCTCCTTTATGAGCAGGAAAAGTCTGGGGCTTTATATGTTCCACTATCTCGGGATTTCGGCAGTTGGTTTATTTCTTGCAAAGAAAGGAATCTTTCCGCCGGTAATCATTTATCTGTTAAGCTTATTGGCTGCATTTGCAACGGGCTTCGGAGTATATGCACTGATTTCGCTGATTCCGGGATACCGCTGGGCAGTGCTCGGTATGAAGAAACAGAGAAAATAAATCATATCCGGAATATTGATTTATGTTATTAATGATGTTACTATGAACTGGTAAAGAGCGAAGAAACAATGGCGTTTCATCCTGATGGGATGGGACGCCTTTTTTACTTCATAGGAAATTCCTCGGAATTTCCTACGAAGCAAAATGCTCCGCAGGATGCGCACCTCGCGGAAATGTAAATATTGCTTCGCAATCCGCCTTACGCAGGACGCAGCCCACACACGAGTAGGGGCGATAAATCTTCCCTACTCGATTTAGGAGGAAAATTATGGCGGCATTTGATAAAGTAAAAAGCGGTATTCCGCAGATGGACGAAGCACTTGATTACATCCGTCTCGGAGACAATGTGGTATGGCGTGTATCGGACCTTTCGGAGTTCAAACTCTTTATGGAGCCGTATGTAAAGCAGGCGATTGAAGATAAAAGAAATATTATTTATTTTCGTTTTGCATCGCATGAACCTCTTTTGGAAGACCGGCCGGAAATAAAAACGGTTCACGTGCCCCTGTCTCACCGTTTTGAGAATTTTACCGTGGATATTCATAACGTGATTGAGCAGGAAGGAAAGGATGCATTCTATGTTTTTGACTGTTTGTCGGAACTGCAGACGGCGTGGGCAACGGACCTCATGATGGGAAATTTCTTCCGTGTGACCTGTCCGTTTCTCTTTATTCTGGATACGGTAGCATTTTTTCCGATTATCCGGGGAAAACATTCCGTTCGTGCCATAAATAAAATCCTGAATACAACCCAGCTTTTCTTTGATGTTTATTCCGATAAGAAGAATGTATACGTCAGACCGGAAAAGGTCTGGAACCGAAACTCGGAAACCATGTTTCTGCCGCATACATACAATCCGGAAAACGGTGATTTTAAACCCATTCTGGACGGTGTTAAATCCTCTCATTTTTATCAGACACTGGGGCATGCACAGCGCTCTGCACAAGAGCAGTATTCCGATTCGTGGGATCGGTTTTTTAACCGCGTAAAACTGATGAACGAAAACGGGATGGACATTTCCGATGACTGTTACAGGATGTGTGACATCATGATGACACGTGATGATAAAATGCGTGAAATGGTTAAGAAGCATTTTACACCGAAGGATTATTTTGAAGTCAGGGACCATATGGTCGGTACCGGTATGATTGGCGGAAAAGCATGCGGTATGCTGCTTGCAAGAGCCATTATTCGAAATCGGGAGGAGGACATCAGCGATGTATTGGAACCGCACGATTCCTTCTATGTCGGTTCGGATGTGTATTATACCTATATTGTGGATAACAATCTCTGGGATACCAGAATCCGTCAGAGAACCGATGCAGGATATTTTTCGTTGGCGGATGAGTTTGCCGAAGGATTAATGAACGGTATTTTTTCTCAATCAATGAAGGAACAGTTTATTCGAATTATCGAATACTACGGCCAGGATCCGTACATCATACGTTCCAGCAGTATTCTGGAGGACGGTTTCGGAAATGCATTTGCCGGGAAATATGAATCCGTATTCTGTGTAAATCGCGGAAGTCTGGAGGAGCGTCTCGAAGAATTCGAGCATGCCATCAAAGTTGTTTATGCCAGTTCCATGAGTCTTTCGGCATTGGATTATCGAAAAAGAAGAGGGCTGGATAAACGTGATGAACAGATGGCTCTTTTGATACAGCGTGTTTCGGGTTCCTACTACGGATCCAACTATATGCCCTGTGCGGCAGGTGTCGGCTATTCTTACAGTCCGTATAAAATAATGAAGGACAGTGATCCTACGGCCGGAATGCTGCGACTGGTGATGGGGCTCGGGACTTCCGCAGTGGACAGAACGGAAGGTTCCTATCCCAGAATTGTGAACCTGGATATGCCGGAAAAATCGTCCTATTCTTCGTCTGCGGACAAGCATAAGTTTTCGCAGGGAAAAGCGGAAGTAATCGATATGTCGGAGCGGGCATTGAAGCGATATTCCCTTTCCGATATGGAGAAAGACATTCCGAAATACCTGGAGAAAATTTTACTGGAGCATGATTTTGATGCGGAACGGAGACTTCGGGAAATGGGAAGGGACAGAGATATTAAATTCATCTCCTGCAAGGGTCTCGTTTCGAATACTATTTTAATGGAGCAGATGAAACGAATGCTTAAGTGCATTGAGGAAGAGTATGAATATCCGGTGGATACCGAGTTTACGATAAATATTTCAGAGAGCGGAGAATATTCCATAGACCTTTTGCAATGTCGCCCGCTTCAGGTGCAAAAAGGGAAAACCGGTTCCGTAATTCCGGCGGATATTCCGAAAGAAAGAATTTTCCTGGAAAGCAAGGGCGCTTCCATGGGAATCTCTAAAGCGACGAAACTGGATATCATTGTCAGCGTGGATCCGGTGGGATACTATAATATGCCCTATAAGGAGAAAGACCTTGTGGCAAAACTGATTGGCAGAATTAACTGGCAGTATCGTGATGCCGGAAAACATATGATGCTGATTGTCCCGGGACGCGTGGGAACATCCTCTCCGGAACTCGGGGTTCCGACGGCCTTTTCGGATATCAGTGCATTCGAAATCATATGTGAGGCGGAAGAAACAAAAGCCGGATATAATCCGGAATTATCATACGGAAGTCATATTTTCCAGGATCTTGTGGAAGCGGAAATCCTGTATACCGCAGTTTTCCACAACGAAAAAACCATTCAGTTTTCACCGGAGAAACTTGCTTCTTCCGAAGATATTGTCTCGGAGTTTGATAAAGAGGGAATTCTTAAAGATATTGTGCATGTTTATGATGTCAGCAATCGAAAATGTGAAGTGTATAATGATGTTGCGGGTGAACATCTTCTGATCACCTGTTGACAAAGAAAAAAAAGTGATATATAGTATCGTTTGAAAAGGCAATGGCGTCTTTTGCGGAAAAACCCGCAGAAGGCGTCTTTTTTTATTCTTTTTAACCTTTTTAAACCCTTTTAGGAGGTAGATTATGAATACGAATGATGACCAAAGCCATAATTACGGTTTATACAGTCCGGATTTTGAGCATGATAACTGCGGTATCGGCGCGGTTATCGATATCAAAGGAAGAGCGAGCCACAAACTGGTAAGCGATGCACTCTGCATCGTGGAAAATCTGGAACACAGAGCCGGAAAAGATGCGGAAGGCAAGACCGGTGACGGCGTCGGAATTTTAACACAGATTCCTCACGGGTTCTTTGTGAAAAAATGCAAAGAGCTTGGTTTTGCGTTGCCCGGAAAACGTCAGTACGGCGTCGGTTTCTTCTTTTTCCCGCAGGAAGAATTCAAAAAACGCCAGGCGAAATCCATGTTTGAAACAATCGTTCGCAAATCCGGTTTGAAAATACTCGGCTGGAGAAATGTGGAAACGGATCCTTCCGTACTCGGAAGCAAGGCACTGGAATGCATGCCCGTCATCTGCCAGGTATTTATCGAGCGCCCGCAAAGTGCAAAAACCGATCTGGATTTTGACCGTATGCTTTATATCATTCGTCGTGAGTTTGAGCAAAGCGCCGACGCTACCTATATTCCGTCCCTGTCCTGTAGGACAATTGTGTATAAGGGAATGTTTTTGGTCGGTCAGCTTCGTACCTTCTATAAAGATTTACAGGATGAGGATTATACCTCCGCGATTGCAACCGTGCATTCGAGATTTTCAACGAATACAACACCGAGCTGGAGAAGAGCTCACCCGAACCGTTTAATCGTTCACAACGGTGAGATTAATACAATTAAAGGGAATGCGGATAAAATGCTTGCCCGCGAGGAAACCATGCATACGAATGCTTTCTCGGAAGAGGACATGACAAAGGTACTTCCGGTTATTTCCCAAAGCGGCTCGGACTCCGCAATGCTTGATAACGTTCTGGAATTCTTAATGATGAGCGGAATGGATCTTCCGCTTGCGGCGATGATTACAATTCCGGAACCCTGGGCACACAATGATACATTGTCTTTGGAGGAAAGAGATTTCTATGCATATTATTCCACTATGATGGAGCCATGGGACGGCCCGGCATCGATTTTATTCTCCGACGGAGATGTGATGGGTGCAATTTTGGACCGCAACGGTTTAAGACCTTCCAGATATTATGTGCTGGATGACGGAAGACTGATTCTTTCTTCCGAGGTCGGCGTTCTTCCCCTTGATGAAAGTCATATTCTGAAAAAAGAGCGTCTCCATCCCGGCAAGATGATTCTGGTGGATACCAAGGCAGGCGAGATTTTGGAGGATCATCAGATTAAGGAGCGTTACGCACACAAAGAGCCTTACGGCGAGTGGCTGGACGGAAATTTACTTCACCTTAAAGATATTAAAATTCCGAATAAAAAAGTAGAGCATTACAGCAAGACTGAACGGGAGCTTCTGCAAAAAGCATTCGGATATACTTACGAGGATTATCGTGAGGGTATCTACGGAATGGCTTTAAACGGAATCGAGCCGATTGGTGCCATGGGTGTGGATACGCCGATTGCACTTTTATCCAAAAAGTACCAGCCGTTATTCTACTATTTCAAACAGCGTTTTGCTCAGGTTACAAATCCGCCCATCGATGCGGAGCGTGAAAAAATCGTAACCTCAGGATCTTTGTATGTCGGCAAAAACGGAAATCTCTTGGAGGAGAAACCGGAAAACTGCCATATGTTAAAAATCCAGAATCCGATTCTTACGGATCTTGATTTATTAAAAATCGAAACCATGCAGAAAGAAGGCTTTAAGACGGCGGTTGTTTCGATTCTTTATTACAAAGGAACAACCATGAAGCGCGTACTTGACCATCTCTTTATGAAGGTTGACAAAGCCTATAAAGAAGGTGCGAATATCCTGATTCTTTCCGACAGGGGTGTGGATGCAAACCATGTTGCGGTACCTTCCCTTCTTGCAGTTGCGGCAGTGCATCAGTATCTGGTACGCACCAAGAAGAGCACTGCAATGTCCATCATTCTGGAATCCGGTGAACCGAGACAGGTGCATCATTTTGCAACCCTTTTGGGATACGGTGCTTCGGCAATCAATCCGTACCTTGCACATGCAACGATTGAAGAACTGATTGATGACGGTCTTTTAGAGAAAGAATATTCGGCAGCAGTGGATGATTACGATCATGCGATTCATCAGGGCATCATTAAGATTGCCTCCAAGATGGGTATTTCCACAATCCGTTCCTATCAGGGAAGCAAGATGTTCGAGGCAATCGGTATTTCGGAAAAAGTAATTGAAGAGTATTTCACCGGTACCGTAAGCCGCATCGAAGGAATCACTCTGGAAGATATCGGAAGAAGTGCGGAAGAGCAGCACAATCTTGCATTTGATCCGTTAGGTCTCCCCGTGGATGCGCATCTTACCGCATTCGGACGTCATAAATCAAGAAGCGGCGGTGAGGATCATCGCTACAATCCGCAAACGATTCACATGCTGCAGTTATCCACCCGTGAAGGAGATTATTCAAAATTCAAGGAATATACCGCAATGGTGGATGCGGAAGAAACTGGTTATTTAAGAAGTTATATTGATTTTAATTTCCCGGGTGAGGGAATTGATTTAAGTGAAGTGGAGTCCGTGGATTCCATCGTTCAGCGTTTCAAAACGGGCGCCATGTCCTACGGTTCCATTTCCGAGGAAGCGCACGAAACACTGGCAATTGCAATGAATCATCTGCACGGCAAATCGAATTCCGGTGAAGGCGGTGAGAGTGATGAGCGTATCGCGTCCGCCGGAACAAAGGATGACAGAAGCTCAGCAATCAAGCAGGTTGCAAGCGGACGTTTCGGTGTAACCAGTAAATATCTGGTAAGTGCAAGAGAACTTCAGATAAAAATGGCACAGGGTGCAAAACCCGGTGAAGGCGGACATCTTCCCGGAAAGAAGGTTTACCCGTGGATTGCAAAAACCAGACATTCCACGCCGGGTGTATCCTTAATTTCCCCGCCTCCTCACCATGATATTTATTCCATCGAAGATCTGGCACAGTTAATCTATGATTTAAAGAATGCAAATAAAAATGCGAGAATTTCCGTGAAGCTTGTATCCGAAGCAGGTGTCGGAACCGTTGCGGCAGGTGTTGCAAAGGCAGGCGCACAGGTTATCTTAATTTCCGGTTACGACGGAGGTACCGGTGCGGCACCCTTAAGTTCCATTCATAATGCCGGACTACCCTGGGAATTGGGTCTTGCGGAAACACACCAGACACTTGTTCAGAACGGACTTCGTAATCAGGTTCGTATCGAAACGGACGGTAAATTAATGAGCGGTCGTGATGTTGCCATTGCGGCTATACTGGGAGCGGAGGAATTCGGTTTTGCTACGGCTCCGTTGGTTACAATGGGCTGTGTGATGATGAGAGTCTGCCATCAGGATACCTGCCCGATGGGAATTGCAACGCAGAATCCCGAGCTTCGCAAACGTTTTGCAGGAAAACCGGAGTATGTTGAAAATTTCATGAAGTTTATAGCAGAGGAACTGCGTGAGTACATGGCGCGTCTCGGCGTGAAATCCGTTGATGACCTGGTCGGAAGAACGGATTTATTAAAGACGAAATATCCTGCAAATGTGGTTGGATTCATTCCCGATCTGAGTAAAGTATTAAAGGATATGTCGAAAGTGGACCGCGGAGAATCCGTCTTTGATCCTTCGAAGGTTTATGATTTCAAACTGGAAGAAACAATGGACGAAAAATACCTTCTGTCGAAAAAAGACATTCTGGAATCCGTCCAAAGCGGAAAGAGGAGTGAGATAGGTGTAACCATAACCAATACCGACAGAACCTTCGGTACCCTTCTCGGTGCGGAGATTACCAGAAATCATCCGGAAGGTTTAACGGAAGACACCATCCGGATTCACTGTAACGGTTCCGGAGGACAGAGTTTCGGTGCATTTATCCCGAAGGGATTAACGATTGAAATTAACGGTGACAGCAATGATTATTTCGGTAAAGGATTATCCGGAGGAAAGCTGATTATTCATGCACCTTCCGAGGCAAAGTATGATCCTTCGGAAAATATCATAATCGGAAACGTGGCACTTTACGGTGCAACAAGCGGTGAAGCATATATTGCCGGTATGGCGGGAGAGAGATTCTGTATCCGTAACTCCGGTGCAACCGCGGTTGTCGAAGGTGTCGGAGAACACGGCTGTGAATACATGACAGGTGGTCGTGTATTGATTTTAGGTCCTACCGGAAAGAACTTTGCAGCCGGAATGAGCGGCGGTATCGCTTATGTTCTCGACGAGGAGAATCATCTCTACAGAAATTTAAACAAGCAGCTTGTTAACATGGAGACTCCGAAGGACGAAGATCTGGAAGCAATCAAAGACATGCTTGAAAAACATGTTTTATATACAGGCTCGAAGAAAGCGAAGGAGATCCTGGATGAATTTGAAAGTTATTCGGTACATTTCAAAAAAATCATCCCGGGCGACTATGAGAAGATGATGGCGTCAATTGCGAAATACGAAAAGCAGGGCCAGGCACCGGAAGATGCGAAGTTAAGTGCGTTCAATGAGATTGTAGGGCACTGATTTGTGGCTCGCTCGAGAAAGAATTAATAGTATAAGTATGGAGGCTTATATGGGAAAAGCAACAGGTTTTTTGGAATATAAAAGAGAAAACGGTCCGGTAATTCCGGAGGAAGAAAGGGTAAAAGGCTTTCAGGAATTTCATGAAAGACTTTCCCTGGAAGAACAAAGAAAGCAGGGTGCAAGATGCATGGACTGCGGTGTTCCGTTCTGTCAGGCGGGATGCATGCTTGCCGGAATGATGTCCGGCTGTCCTTTGCATAATCTGGTACCGGAATTAAACGACCTGGTATTCCGGGGATGCTTTGAACAGGCCTATGAGAGACTTTCGATTACGCACAGTTTCCCGGAATTTACGTCAAGAGTCTGCCCGGCACTTTGTGAGGCAGCCTGCACCTGCGGTCTTCATACCGATCCGGTATCCACGAAGGAAAATGAAAAAGCGGTCATCGAGTATGCATTTGAACACGGACTGGTAAAAGAAGAGGCGCCCGAATTTCGGACCGGCAAAAAAGTCGCGGTCATCGGAAGCGGACCTTCCGGTCTTGCGGCAGCGCAGCTTTTAAACCGAAGAGGTCATGAAGTAACCGTATTTGAAAGAAATGACAGGGTCGGCGGATTACTCCGTTACGGAATTCCCAATATGAAACTCGATAAATCCGTCATTGACAGAAGAGTAAAGATGATGGAAGAGGCAGGTGTTCATTTCGTTGTAAATGCGAATATCGGCTTTGACAGTAAGTCGGAGAACGTTGCGGAAAAGAAAGGAAGAGGCAAAGTTAAAAATCCGGAATCGGAGAATTGTCCTACAATTGTAGGACTAAAGGAAGAATATGATGCGGTAATTCTTGCATGCGGAGCATCCAATCCGCGTGACATTACTGCACCGGGCAGGGATGCAAAAGGAATCTTTTTTGCCGTTGATTTCTTAACGCTTGTTACAAAAAGACTTCTCGACAGTGATTTTAACGACGTTCCTTATGAGCTTGCAAAGGATAAGAATGTCGTGGTTATCGGCGGCGGCGATACCGGAAATGACTGTGTGGGATCAAGTATCCGTCTGGGTGCAAAGAGTGTAACCCAGCTTGAAATGATGCCGAAACCGTCAGCGGTAAGGTTAGCGAATAACTCCTGGCCGGAGTGGCCGAGAGTCTTAAAAACAGATTACGGCCAGGAAGAAGCCATCTGGAAATTCGGAGAGGATCCGAGAATCTATCAGACCACGGTCAAAGAGTTTGTGAAAGATGATGACGGAAATCTGAAGGAAATCATTATCGTCTCCTTAAAGTCAGAGAAGGATGAAGTAACGGGACGAATGAAGATGGTTCCCGTGGAAGGAAGCGAGAAAACCATTCCCGCCGAACTTGTACTGATTGCGGCCGGATTCTTAGGCAGTGAAAAATACGTGACGGATGCATTCGGCGTGGAAACCGACGGAAGAACGAATGTAAAGACGGAAAACGGAAAGCATCAAAGTTCCGTTCCCGGAATCTATACCGCCGGAGATATGCATATCGGACAGAGCCTGGTGGTTCGTGCAATTGCGGAAGGAAGAGCAGTTGCAAAGGAAGTGGACGAAGATCTGATGGGATATACGAATTTATAAAACGTCCCGAACAGATGAACAATCTGTGTTTTTCGTGACACGGGCAGTGTTTTTGTGTTACTCTTGATATGGTTTATGTACCGCATAGGAGAAACACAGGATAAGAGGATAAAAGTATGGATGCTTATGAACTCAGTGAAGTAATGAAATATATCGAGGAAGAGGATGCGAAATTTATTCGTCTGGCATTCCGTGATGCATTCGGTGTGCAGAAGAATATCTCCGTAATGCCGGGTCAGGTGCCACGTGCATTCGAGGAGGGCATACCTGTAAACGCAAGAGAAATTGCGGGTTTTGAGAACAGCCCGCATGGTCTTTTATACTTAAAACCCGATCCGTCTACACTGACCGTTTTGCCCTGGAGACCGGACAGAGGAAAAGTTCTTCGTATGTTCTGCGATCTTTACACTCCCGACGGAAATCCGTTTGAACTGGATACCAGAGTGATTCTGAAAAATGCAATTGAAAAGGCAAATGATGCCGGTGTTGAATTCCGCTTCGGATCGGAAACGGAATTTTATATTTTCAAAAAAGACGAAGAAGGAAATCCGACAAAGGAACCTTATGATGAAGCAGGTTATATGGATATTGCGCCGCTTGACCGGTGCGAGAATATCCGTCGTGAAATATCCCTTACGATTGAACGAATGGGATTAACTCCGGAGCGTTCCCATCACGAAAGAGGACCCGGACAGAATGAAATCGATTTCCATTTCGGAAAGCCTTTAAAGGCTGCCGATCAGGAGATTACATACAAGATGGTAGTGAGTACGGTGGCGGACCGTAACGGTCTGATTGCCGATTTCTCACCGATGCCCATAGCGGACAAGCCCGGGAACGGATATCACATTAATATCTATGCAACGGATAAAGACGGCAATGACGTTGTCAAATACGTTGCTGCAGGTATTATGGATAAAATCCGTGATATCACAATTTTCTTAAATCCCTCAGAGGCTTCCTATACGCGTTTCGGAAATTCCACTGCACCGGATAAAGTCAGCTGGTCCAATGAAGGCGATGCAGAGCTTATGTATGTGGAGCCGTATATGGGAAGAGTCCGTGCGGAACTTCGTTCGCCGGATGCCTCCAGTAATCCCTATCTTGTCTATGCGCTTTTAATCTATGCAGGACTTGAGGGAATCGAAAAGAAACTGTCTCTTCCGGAGACAATGAAGGAAGGCGCAATGCTTCCGAAATCCCGCAAAGAAGCGGTTCGAATTGCTGTAGAAAGCAAGTTTGTGAAGGGTATTCTTCCTGCAGAAATCATAGAGGAATATACCCTGTAACAGGTCTTTCATTAAAGCTGTACGCTGAATCAAAGCAGTAAATAAGAAAGAAAAAGAATATATGCCGGGTAATGAGCAGCGACGAAACAATATACTGCTTGTGTCGGGCTCGGATCAGTTCGATGCAAAGGTGCATAAGGCGCTTCCCGAGAAGGGCCTTGTTTTCGTGGATAAAAAGAAGACCGCGACACTTGCCAGACGTGCGCTTTTGGAGAAACGATATGACCTTGTAGTAATTAATGCACCTCTTTCGGATGAGATGGGGTATGATCTGGCGATGGATATTGTGGAGGAATACGGTTCTTCCGTAATTATTGCAACTCCTCCCGAAATATACGATTCCATCTGGGATTACGTTGCCGATTACGGAATTATGGTAATATTAAAACCTCTGGATCACGATCATATTTCCAAAGGAATCCGATTCCTTTTGGCGACTCAGGACCGCATGAAACAGTATGTGGAAAAAATGCAGAAACTGGAAGACAAGATTGATGAAGTAAAATTAGTCAGCCAGGCCAAGATTCTTTTAATGGAACAAAAGCATGTTTCCGAAAAAGAAGCACACAGACTGATTGGTAAAGAAGCCATGGATCACGGTGTTTCCAGAAAAATGGTTGCAAGAAATATCATTGATACATTAGGGTAAGCTAAGAAAACATCAGAAAAAACAAGTAAAAAAATATTTCAAAAATTTTTTTAAAAAAGTTATTGACAACAAAAAACGATGGGTGTATTCTACACGTTGTAAAGGCAATGGCGTCTTTGAGAATTTTTCTCGAAGGCGCATTTTTTATTTTCAAATTCATTCAAAGATCCGGAACTTTGAATGAATCCTTTGCAAAAATAAAATATTAATTCATGACAACGGCGTCATTCCAAAATGTTTTCAGTTGGAATGGCGCTTTATCGTTGAAAGGAGAAACAGTATGGAAACAGTAAAAGAGTATTTCGGATGTAACGTATTTGATGACAGAGAAATGAAAGCCAATTTACCGGCAAAAGTTTATCAGTCGCTGAAGAAAACCATAGATGAAGGAGCAGTGTTAGATGTCAGTGTAGCAAATATCGTGGCTGAGGCCATGAAAGAATGGGCACTTAAGAAAGGTGCAACACACTACACACATTGGTTTCAGCCGTTAACCGGAATTACCGCAGAAAAACATGATTCCTTTATCAGTCCTTCTCCCGATGGCGGAGTGATCATGGAATTCTCCGGAAAAGAACTGATCAAGGGTGAGCCTGATGCATCTTCCTTCCCTACAGGCGGAATCAGAGCTACCTTCGAAGCAAGAGGATATACAACCTGGGATCCTACCTCCTATGCATTTATCAAAGGCAAAACACTTTGCATACCGACAGCGTTCTGTGCATACGGCGGACAGGCACTTGATAAAAAGACACCGCTTCTTCGTTCCATGGAAGCATTGAATACACAAGCACTCAGAATTTTGAGATTATTCGGAAACGATACCGCAAAGAGAGTTACCTCTTCGGTAGGACCGGAGCAAGAGTATTTCTTAATCACCAAGGAAATGTATGACAAGCGTCTTGACCTTCGGATGAGCGGCAGAACCTTATTCGGAGCAAAAGCTCCAAAAGGCCAGGAGATGGATGATCATTATTTCGGAATCATCAAGCCCCGTGTACAAGCTTACATGGAAGAGTTAAATGAAGAACTCTGGAAACTCGGAATTCTTGCCAAGACAGAGCATAACGAAGTAGCACCTTCCCAGCATGAGCTCGCACCGATTTATACAACTACAAATGTAGGTACGGATCATAACCAGCTGACGATGGAAATCATGCAAAAGATTGCATTAAAGCACGGACTTGTATGCCTCCTTCATGAAAAACCTTTTGCAGGAGTAAACGGAAGCGGTAAGCACAATAACTGGTCGATTTCCACCGATGAAGGACAAAACCTCTTATCCCCGGGTGCGACACCTTATGAAAATGCACAATTCCTTTTATTCCTTTGTGCAGTAATCAAAGCGGTTGATGATTATCAGGATCTTTTAAGACTATCCGTTGCAACCGCAGGTAACGATCACAGACTTGGAGCGAACGAGGCTCCTCCCGCGGTAGTATCTATGTTCTTGGGAGATGAACTTCAGGGAGTACTTGATGCAATTGAAAATGATACTCCTTATGCCGGAGCAGAAAAGACAAAGATGCAACTCGGCGTAGATGTTCTTCCTCTTTTCAACCGTGATACTACCGATCGAAACCGTACATCACCGTTTGCATTTACCGGAAATAAATTCGAATTCCGTATGCTCGGTTCTTCCAACAGTATTGCATGTGCAAACATTATGCTGAACGCGGCAGTTGCAGAATCCTTAAAGATTTATGCAGACCGTCTGGAAGGTGTGGATGATTTCGAAACCGCACTTCATGAAATGATTAAAAAGACCATCAAGGATCATAAACGAATCATGTTTAACGGAAACGGTTATGATGATGCATGGATTGCAGAAGCAGAGAAGAGAGGTCTTTCCAATTACAAGACCACGGCGGACTGCATGCCTCACCTTCTGGATGAAAAGAACGTGAAGATGCTCACCTCCCATAAAGTATTTACGATTGAGGAGATGCAATCCAGAACCGAAATCATGCTTGAGAATTACTGCAAGTCGGTAACCATCGAAGCAAATACCATGATTCAAATGGCTAAGACACAAATTATTCCGGCAATTGAAAAATATGCAATGGATGTTGCTGTCGGAGCAAATACAAAGAAACAACTCAATTCTTCCATCGCATGCGGATATGAGTCCAGCCTGGTAAGTAAATTATCCGAATACAGCGATCAGGCATATGTACAAACTGCAGAGCTTGAAAAAGCAGTTGCAGAATTATCGGAAGCAAAAGATATCATCGAAGAATCCGCAATGATTCGCGATAATGTTCTTCCGAAGATGGAAGCTTTAAGAAGCTCCTGCGATGCAGCAGAAGAGCTTACCGCAAAGAGTTACTGGCCGTTCCCGACCTATTCCGATTTGTTATTCGGAGTATAAAGGAACCGGTTCATGGGGGATTACAGTACTTTTGCGAAAGACATACAACTACAAATGTAGTTGCAAAAAACAAAAGGAGATGATCATTTATGGATGCAACAGCAATCAAGACATTAATAGAAGAGAACGTATCAAGTAACGTGTTTGCAGTCTGGTTTTTGGCAGGTGCGGCACTGGTATTCTGGATGCAGGCAGGATTTGCAATGGTTGAAGCAGGATTCACCAGAGCAAAGAACACAGGAAACATCATTATGAAGAACCTGATGGACTTCTGTATCGGTACCGTAGTATTTATTGCAATCGGTTTCTCACTCCTGATGGGTGAAGACCTTGTAGGTTTAATCGGAAAACCCGGATTTGATTTATTTACATCTTATTCAAACTTCGATTTTTCCAGCTTTGTATTTAACCTGGTATTCTGTGCAACGACCGCTACAATCGTATCCGGTGCAATGGCAGAAAGAACGAAATTCTTATCCTACTGTGTTTATTCCGCAATCATTTCCGCTTTGATTTATCCGATCGAAGCACACTGGATCTGGGGCGGCGGCTGGCTTGCAGGACTTGGATTCCATGATTTTGCAGGTTCCTGTGCGATTCACATGGTTGGTGGTATTTCCGCATTAATCGGTGCGAAATTATTAGGACCCAGAATCGGTAAATTCCAGAAGGACGAAAACGGAAAAGTTGTTAAAGTAAACGCTTTCCCCGGACATAACATTACAATCGGTGCACTCGGTGTATTCATCCTCTGGGTAGGCTGGTACGGATTCAACGGTGCAGCAGCAACAAGCGTACCTCAGCTGGCATCTATTTTCCTTACCACTACAATCGCTCCTTCCGTTGCTACCGTAGTATGTATGATATTTACCTGGGTTCGTTATAAAAAGCCCGATGTTTCAATGTGTTTGAACGCATCCCTGGCAGGTCTGGTAGCAATCACCGCAGGCTGTGACGTAACAGATGCATTCGGTTCCATAATCATCGGCGCGGTTGCAGGACTTTTGGTAGTATTCGGTGTTTGGTTTTTGGATTATGTATTACATATTGACGATCCCGTCGGTGCAGTTGCAGTTCACTGCTTAAACGGTATCTGGGGAACCATCGCAGTCGGTCTTTTCGCTACATCCTCTGCTCCCGGATATTCCATTGCAGATGCAGGCGGAAACACAATCGTAGGTTTGTTCTACGGTGGCGGATTCAAACTTTTGGGAATTCAGTTATTAGGATTTGCGTCAGTAGCATGCTGGACCGCACTTGCCATTACGGTAACCTTCCTGCTTATTAAAGGAATTATCGGTCTTCGTGTTACCAGAGAAGAAGAAGTTACAGGTCTTGATATTACCGAGCATGGTCTTCCTTCCGCATATGCCGGATTTGCAATGCTTCCCGAAGATATTACTGAAGGTACGGAAGGCGAAGCCGTTGTAACAGGAGATGCTCCGGTTGACAGTGCAATAGAGGTAGTCGGTGCAGCAGCAAAAGCACCGGTTATGGTATCCGGAGATGTTCCGGCAGCGGAAGCAATTCCGGTCAAGAAGATGCCGACCTTTGCAGGCGACGGACACAAGTATACCAAGGTGGAAATCATCTGCAAGGAAGCAAGATTCGAAGCATTGAAGTCAGCAATGATGAAACTCGGTATTACCGGTATGACCGTATCCCACGTACTTGGCTGCGGTGTTCAGAAGGGTAAACCGGAGTACTACAGAGGTGTACAGATTGAAGCGAACCTTCTTCCTAAAATCCAGGTGGATATCGTAGTAAGCAAGGTACCTGTAAGAGATGTCATTGAGACAGCCAAGAAGGTTCTTTATACCGGACATATCGGAGACGGAAAGATTTTCGTTTACGACGTTGAAAATGTTGTTAAGGTACGTACCGGTGAGGAAGGCTTCGATGCACTTCAGGATGTCGAATAATTTATGAATAGTTTCAAATAAAAAAGGGTATACGCTTCCGGCTCATCTGCCGGAGGCGTTGCCTGTTATGTACATGTACACGCCCGCATAATGTAATTTGCTTCTTCGAAGCATGCGGGCGAGCACTCAAAAAGACGCAACGCGTCTTTTAATAACAAGCACTAAGCTCGTAAAATTCGCTAAGTGCTTGTATACGAGTAGGGTGCGAATACATTCTTCCCTACTCGATAAAAAAATAAAACAGAAAACGAGGATATAAAAATGTGTTCAATCATGTGTTACTGCAGCCCGGATGCAGACCCGGAAAAATTTCAAGAGGGCTTTCAGGCAACCGTATCCAGAGGTCCCGATGACAGCAGGGTGATTACCCTTCCGGACGGCATCATGGGATTTCATCGTCTGGCCATTATGGGTCTTCATCCGGAAGGAATGCAACCTTTCGAATACGAAGGAGATTATGTGGTTTGCAACGGTGAGATTTACGGATTTGATATCATTAAAAAGCATCTGATTGCGGACGGATATAAATTTAACAGTGATTCGGACTGTGAGATTTTACTGCCTATGTATAAGGATTACGGAATCTCCATGTTTGAGATGCTGGATGCGGAATATGCCTGCATCATTTACGATGGAGACACCCATGAATTCATTGCTGCCAGAGATCCCATCGGAATCCGCCCTTTGTATTACGGATATGATGAGCAGGGTGCAATTGTATTTGCGAGTGAGCCGAAGAACTTAGTACCCATTTGCGATAAAATCATGCCCTTCCCGCCGGGACATTATTATAAAGACGGAGAGTTTATCTGCTATACGGATATTACGAAAGTGGAGCATGTTTCCGAAGATGATCTGGAAACTGCCTGCGGTAAAATCAAAGACCTCTTGGTAAAAGGTGTGGAGAAACGTCTTGTTGCGGATGCAAAGGTCGGATTCTTACTTTCCGGCGGTCTGGATTCTTCCCTGGTTTGTGCAATCGCAGCCAAGAAGAGTGATGTTCCGATTAAAACTTTTGCAATCGGTATGACCGAAGATGCGATTGACTTAAAGTATGCTCGTCAGGTTGCGGACTATATCGGAAGCGACCATACCGAGATTTATATGACTCCCGAAGAAGTGATTTCTTCGTTAAGAGACGTGATAAAACTTCTCGGAACCTTTGATATTACAACCATACGTGCCAGCATGGGCATGTATCTTCTTTGCAAGGGAATTCATGAGCAGACGGATATCCGGGTTCTTTTGACCGGAGAAATATCGGATGAGCTGTTCGGATATAAATATACGGATTTTGCACCGGATGCGGCAGCCTTTCAGGCAGAGAGCGTAAAACGTGTGCATGAACTTCATATGTATGATGTGCTTCGTGCCGACAGATGTATTTCCGTAAACTCTCTTGAGGCCCGCGTTCCCTTTGGCGACTTAGCTTTCGTGGAATATGTAATGAGCCTGAATCCGGAACTGAAGATGAACAAATACGGAAAAGGAAAATACCTTCTCCGTCATGCATTTGAGGACGGCGAATATCTTCCCGAAGGTATTCTCTGGAGAGAGAAAGCCGCATTTTCCGATGCGGTAGGTCATTCCATGGTAGATTATCTGAAAGAATATGCCGAGAAGCAGTACGGGGATGACTGGCAGGAGATTGCGGCAAAGTATGAGCATGCTACACCGTTTACAAAAGAGTCGCTTTTATATCGCGAAATTTTCGAGGAATTCTATCCCGGACAGGGCGACATGATTGTGGACTTCTGGATGCCGAACAAGGAATGGGAAGGCTGCAACGTAAACGATCCTTCCGCAAGAGTTCTATCGAACTACGGAGACAGCGGAAAGTAGTTTGCGGTTAATATATTAAACAGAATGAATTATGAAAAAAGGTGTTTTCGGGATAGCGGTCAGAAGGTTGACAAGGCGATAAAATCGGCGTATTATTATTTTGTTTGAAAAGACAATGGCGTCTTTAGTGGGTAAAGTGCCCGCTAAAGGCGCCGATTTTGTTTTGAGGGGAAAGGAATTAAGGAGGAAAAATATGACCAAGTACATTTTCGTGACAGGCGGTGTTGTATCAGGTTTGGGAAAAGGAATTACGGCGGCATCTTTAGGACGTCTTTTAAAGGCGCGTGGACTGAAGGTAGCAGCACAGAAACTGGATCCGTATATCAACGTGGATCCCGGAACCATGAGCCCTTTTCAGCACGGTGAAGTATATGTAACGGAAGACGGAGCGGAGACCGATCTGGACCTTGGTCATTATGAAAGATTCATAGACGAGGATCTGAATAAATACTCGAACTTAACGACCGGAAAAGTATACTGGAACGTATTAAACAAAGAGCGAAGAGGTGAGTATCTCGGTTCCACGGTACAGGTCATTCCGCATATTACAAACGAGATTAAAGAGTTCGTTTACCGCGTCGGAAAGAAGACGGAAGCGGATGTTGTCATTACCGAAATCGGCGGTACCATCGGTGATATCGAATCGCAGCCTTTTATCGAGGCGGTACGTCAGATTTCGCTGGAAGTCGGAAGAGAGAACAGCCTTTTTATTCATGTAACGCTGGTACCTTTCTTGCACGGTTCCGATGAGCATAAATCCAAACCCACACAGCATTCCGTAAAGGAATTACAGGGAATGGGAATCAATCCGAATATCATTGTGCTTCGCTGCGATGAGCCGTTGGAGGAGTCGATTTTCAAGAAAATTTCCTTATTCTGTAACGTAAAGGAAGACTGTGTTATCGAGAATATCACTCTGCCGGTTTTGTACGAGGCACCGCTTATGCTTGAGAAATCCAATTTCTCCTCCGTGGTATCAAGAGAGCTTGGAATCAAAGCACAGAATCCGGACTTAAAAGAATGGACGGATATGGTCGAAAAAATCAAAACACGTACCAAAGATGTGCGGATTGGTCTGGTCGGAAAATACGTGGAGCTTCATGATGCATATCTTTCCGTTGCGGAGGCACTTCGCCATGCCGGTTATTACAACGATGCGCATGTGGAAATCGTATGGATTGATTCGGAAGAAATTAAACCTGCAAATGTAGATGAAAAATTGGGTGGTCTTAACGGTATCATTGTTCCGGGCGGTTTCGGAAGCCGCGGAATAGAGGGTATGATTCTTTCCGCAAAATATGCAAGAGAAAATGATATTCCGTATTTCGGAATCTGCCTCGGTATGCAGATTGCGGTCATTGAATATGCAAGAGATGTGCTCGGTATTGCCGATGCGAACTCCGGTGAATTCGATGAAGTCTGCAAGAACAAAGTAATCGATTTCATGCCCGGACAGAGCGAGGATATCGATAAGGGCGGAACATTAAGACTCGGTGCATATCCCTGCATTATTGCTCCGAATACGACAATGGAGCGGTGCTACGGAAAAACGGAAATCAGCGAGCGTCACCGTCATCGTTATGAATTTAATAATGATTACAGGAAACAGTTTGCCGATGCGGGTCTTACGCTAAGCGGTCAGTCACCTGACGGAAACTTAATCGAAACCGTGGAACTTACGGAACGTGATTTCTATGTCGGCGTACAGTATCATCCGGAATTCAAATCAAGACCGAACAGACCGCATCCTTTGTTTTTGGGATTTATTGCTGCGGCAGTAAAGAAAGCGGAAAACGAATGATAAAAGAAACCAATCGAAATGCAATTTGGCAATGAGGGAAATATATGAGTATTCATGAAGAGTGCGGCGTATTCGGAGTAATATCTAATTCAACTACGGATGTAGGTCATTTGGCCTACTACGGTTTGTATGCCCTTCAGCATCGCGGACAGGAAGGATGCGGAATCGTTGTAAATCATGACGGACTCTTCTATTCCCACAAGGATTTGGGACTGGTCAGCGAAGTATTCGGAAGTGAAGAATTAAACAAACTTCCTTCCGGAGAAATGGCGGTAGGACATGTAAGATACGGAACGACCGGCGGGAATAACAGAAGCAACTGTCAGCCGATTGAAGTCAATCATCAAAAAGGAAGAATGGCATTAGCACATAACGGAAACCTTTCGAATGCGGCAATTCTCAGGGATGAACTGGAACTGAGCGGGGCAATATTCCATACCACCTCGGACACGGAAACGATTGCATATATTATAACGAAAGAGCGAATTAAATGCGGTTCCATAGAAGATGCACTGACAAATGCAATGGAAATCCTGAAAGGAGCATATTCGCTCGTTTTAATGTCTCCGCAGAAACTGATCTGCGCAAGAGATCCTCACGGATTCCGCCCTTTATGTTTCGGCAAAATGAAGGACGGATCCTTTGTTGTTGCTTCGGAATCCTGTGCGCTTCATGCTGTCGGAGCGGAGTTTGTGCGTGATGTGGACCCCGGAGAAATTCTGGTTTTTTCAAGACAGTCCGAAAACGAAATAAAAATGCAGTCCATTAAACGCCATTGTTACAAGGAAGAACGGAAGATTTGTATTTTTGAATATATTTATTTCGCAAGACCGGATTCCGTAATCGACGGAATTTCGGTTCATTCCGCGCGTGTAAGTGCCGGAAGAGAACTTGCAAAGGTACATCCGGTGGATGCGGATATGGTCATCGGTGTGCCGGATTCCGGACTGGATGCGGCAATCGGTTACAGTCTTGAGTCCAGAATTCCGTACGGCATCGGACTTATTAAGAACAAATATATCGGTCGTACTTTTATCGCACCGGACAACAGACTGGATCAGGTCAAAATCAAGCTTTCCGCAATCGAGGATGTGGTAAGGGATAAAAAAATCGTTCTGATTGACGACTCGATTGTTCGGGGAACTACGAGCGGAAGACTGGTGAATTTACTGAAGGAAGCAGGGGCAAAAGAAATACATATGAGAATTTCTGCACCACCTTTTCTTCATCCGTGTTATTATGGTACCGATATAGATTCCGAGGAGCATTTAATTGCGAATAAGCATACGGTCCCGGAAATCGCAAAGATTATCGGAGCGGATTCACTCGGATACCTTCCGGTTGAGAACCTGGGGTGTCTTATGCAGGATAGGTATGACGACTATTTCAGTGGATATTGCAGCGCTTGTTTTGACGGCAGATATCCGACGGAAATTCCGGCGGGGAACAGTAAGGACCGGTTTGAACGACCTCTTTCGGAAGTGAAGAAAAGTAAGGAATAAAAAGGATTAAGATTAATTAAAAAAATGCCGTAAAAGAAAAACAGAATGAGAAACGGCAGTAAAAGGACTATAAAATGAACTACAATCGTAAGTTAATTCTGGAAAACGGAGAAGAATATTTAGGATTCGGTTTCGGTTCGGATTCCGATAAAATCTGTGAAATCGTCTTCAACACGTCCATGGTCGGTTATCAGGAAATCCTCTCGGACCCTTCCTATACCTACCAGGCGGTTGTGATGACCTATCCGTTAATCGGAAATTACGGAATGGCTGACGAGGATTATGAAACCGAAACTCCTACGATAGGAGCCTTTGTTGTAAGGGAATATAATGACGAGCCATCGAATTTCCGCAGTAAAAAAACACTTGACTCTGTAATGAAGGAATATGATATTCCCGGAATCTACGGAGTGGATACAAGAAAGTTAAACCGTAAAATCCGTGATTTCGGATCCATGAAAGCATACATTACAACGCCTGACACAACGCTTCGGGAAGGAATGGAAAAACTTTCAAAGACAGAGATTCCGAGGGATGCGGTAAGCCAAGTGAGTCGAAAAAATATCACCTTTTATCCGGCAACGGCTGCTTCCATTAATTACCACGTGGTGGCAATTGACTGTGGTATGAAACAGAATATTGTGCGCTCCATGAATGCGCGCGGAATCAATGTGACCGTGGTACCCTGGAATACAACGGAAGCACAGATTATGCCGCTTCATCCGGACGGGATTTTTATTTCAAACGGACCGGGAGATCCGACCGATGTTCCGGAGGTGATTGAGACCGTTCGTTCATTAATCGGAAAGGTTCCGATTTTCGGAATCTGTTTGGGACATCAGATTCTTTCTCTTGCGAACGGAGCAAAGACATATAAACTGAAATTCGGACACCGCGGCGGAAACCACCCGGTAAAGAATTTAAAAACAAACCGGATTGAAATTACTTCGCAGAATCATTCCTACGCGGTGGATACGGAAAGTCTTAAAGGAACTCCTCTTAAGGCAACACATATCAATCTTCTGGATGAGACGATAGAAGGTGTTGAGTGCGATGAGGCTTATGCATTCAGTGTGCAGTACCATCCGGAGAGCGCGCCAGGTCCGCAGGACAGTGCGTATTTATTTGATGCGTTTATTGAAAATATGGAGCGCTTTAAGAAAAGCCGTTCTTAGCACTTTTAATAATTAATGCAAGAATAGTTAATAATAGCCAATAAAAATGAATGGTGGAAGACACCTATTAAGGATAAGAAAATGTCAAAGAGAACAGACATAAAGAAAATACTGGTAATCGGTTCGGGACCGATTGTCATCGGGCAGGCGGCAGAGTTTGACTATGCGGGAACGCAGGCATGTCTGGCGCTTAAGGAAGAAGGTTACGAGGTTGTGTTATGCAACTCCAACCCCGCAACGATTATGACGGATACATCCATTGCGGACAAGGTTTATATGGAGCCGCTGACACTTGAGTATATTGCAAAGATTATCCGTTATGAAAGACCGGATGCAATCCTTCCGGGAATCGGCGGACAGACCGGATTAAACCTTGCAATGCAGCTTCAGAAAAAAGGAATCCTTGAAGAAACGCAGACTGAACTTTTAGGAACCAGAAGCGAAAGTATTGAAAGAGCCGAGGACAGGGAATTATTCAAGGAATTATGCGAAAGCCTAGGAGAACCGGTACTTCCTTCCGAGATTGCGGGTTCGATGGAAGAAGGAAGAAAGGCAGTGGAAGACATCGGTCTTCCGGTTGTACTCCGTCCGGCATTTACACTCGGCGGGACCGGCGGCGGTTTTGCGGAAACGAACGAAGAATTTGAGGAACTGATGAAGAATGCACTTTCCTTATCGCCGGTTCATCAGGTCTTAATTGAAAAGAGTATTAAGGGCTTTAAAGAAATTGAATACGAAGTAATGCGTGATAAAAACGATACGGCCATCACCATCTGCAACATGGAAAATCTGGATCCTGTCGGAATTCATACCGGCGATTCGATTGTGGTATGCCCTTCGCAGACCCTGACAAACAAAGAGTATCACATGCTTCGTGACAGTGCCTTAAAGATTATCCGTGAGCTTCAGATTGAAGGCGGCTGTAACGTACAGTTTGCGCTGGATCCGAATTCGTTTCAGTACTATCTGATTGAAGTTAATCCACGTGTATCGAGATCTTCCGCACTTGCATCGAAAGCAAGCGGATATCCGATTGCAAGAGTATCCGCAAAGATCGGTGTCGGTATGACACTTGACGAAATTCCGATTGCAAATACACCGGCATCCTTTGAGCCTGCACTGGATTATGTGGTAACCAAAATGCCGCGTTTTCCGTTTGATAAATTTGCGGATGCAAACAA
>CADANR010000015.1:0-22512 GCA_902789265.1 uncultured Lachnospiraceae bacterium
ACCTATTCGCCGATTCGCGGACCCGAAGGAAATATAGAGTATCTGGTGCACTTAAGGAAAATGCCTAAGGAAGAATTCGAAGAAGCCATGGATACAGAGGATGAAACCGGAGAAAACGATACTTCCGAAGAGAGAAATGCCGGTGAGAAAGAAACATACGATGAAGCATTTGTAAAGATGGCAAAAAACGTAGTGGCATTATCACATAATGCATTGGAGCACTGACCGGAAATAAGAAAACGGCAGTACAAGGGAAATTGCAGTAAACATGGAATTTGTAGTAAACAGGGAAATTGCAGTAAAAAGGAACTCGACATGAAGAAGATACTGGTAATTACAAACCGATACAAGGATGAAGAATTATTCATTACCGAGAAGGTCTGCAAACATTTGGAGGATGCAGGCGTGGAGGTCATAAGGGCTATTGTGGACAGAAAAATGAAAACGCTCAACGAAGTCCTGCTCGGCGATGTGGAATGTGCCATTGTTCTCGGTGGTGACGGTACGATTATGCAGTTTGCGAATCAGCTGTCGCAGGTGGATATTCCGATTCTCGGAATCAATATGGGACATGTCGGTTACCTTGCAGAAGTGGATTCCGATCACGTGGAAGAAGCGTTATCCCGCCTGGTATCCGGAAATTTCAAGGTACAGCGCCGCATGATGATTACCGGAACAGTTAAGAAAAAAGGCAAAGAAGTACTTCGGAATACCGCGGTAAATGATGTTGTCATTACCAGAAACGGAAGACTTCAGGTTATCAATTTTAATATCTACGTAAACGGAAATTTCTTAAAGAATTACAATGCCGACGGAGTGATTCTGTCTACTCCGACCGGTTCTACCGCATACAATCTTTCCGCCGGCGGACCGATTGTGGATCCCGGTGCGGAAATTTTAATCATAACACCGATTTCCCCGCATACGCTGATGAACAGAAGTCTTGTTCTTAATGCAACGGACAATGTGGAAATCGAGGTTCTTCCGACACATGAAGAGGAAGAGTACGAAGAAATGATGGAAGTGGATTTCGACGGAAAGGATAACGGAAAGCTGGTTCCGGGAGACCGTGTCGGTGTAACCGGTGCCGACTGTCATGTCAAGATGATTTGCTTAAATCCCGTCAGTTTCATGGAGACGCTCCATCGCAAGATGAAGGAGAGTTAATTTATGAAACAGAAAAGACAACTCAGAATCATCGAAATCATCAACCAGAATGCCATCGAAACGCAGGAAGAATTAGCCTTAAAGCTTCGCGAGGAAGGCTTCGAAGTAACGCAGGCAACGGTATCCCGTGATATCAGGGAACTGAATTTATCCAAGGTTCCGGGACCTGACGGCAGACAGAAATATGCCATTCTTTCATCCGGCGGACCGTTAAATGACAAGTATGTCCGTGTCATGCATGACGGTTTGTTAAGCATGGAACCCGCCGGAAATCTGCTTGTTTTAAAAACGGTATCCGGCATGGCAATGGCGGTTGCAGCGGCAGTTGACGCCATGCATTTTCCGGAAATCGTCGGAAGTATTGCAGGAGACGATACCATTATGGCCGCAACGAAGAGCAACCAGGAAGCGGCAAATCTGAAGAATAAAATTATTGATTTAATTCATTGATTTAATATTTTAGTGTTTCAAAAGCAGTTTACGGAAGGTGTGAGAATCCCCTTAATCTGCAAGGAGGAAACATGTTACTTTATTTACACGCAAAAAATTACGCACTGATTGATGATGTGGAGGTCGAATTTACAGACGGCTTAAACATCTTAACCGGTGAAACCGGTGCGGGCAAATCCGTACTGCTCGGCAGTATCCAGCAGGCACTCGGAGGAAAATCCAAAACGGATGTAATCCGTGACGGCGAGGAATCCGCATTCGTGGAACTGCAGTTTGGAATCGACAACGATTACCAGAGAGACCTTTTAAAAGAAATGGATATCGATGCGGAAGATGATGTGGTCGTAATCCAGCGTAAAATCACGCATCAGCGTTCGGTCGGTAAAATCTGCGGCGTTACCGTTTCAAGCTCGGATCTTCGCCGTATTGCAGACAGTTTCTTAGATATCTACGGACAGCACGACTATCAGAATCTTTTAAAAGAATCCATGCATATCGAAATTCTGGACGGCTTTGCCGGTGCGGAATTAAATGCTTTAAAGCAAAAGGTTGCGGAAGAATATTCGCAGTATGCAAAGCTCCGTACAGAGGCTGACTCTTTGGAAGAGGATGCTTCCAAGCGTCAGAGAGATATGGAATTCCTGAAATTCCAGTTAGACGAAATTAAAGCCGCCAATATTCGTGAAGGCGAGGAAGAGGAACTAAAAGAATACCTTCATCTTGCCGAAAACGGAGAGCGGATCGCAAAGGCTTTAACAAATGTTGAAATGTCATTATCCGAGGATGACGGGGTTTTAAGACATTTTACCTATGCTTTTCGTGAACTGTCTTCCGTATCGGGACTGACCCCGGAAATCGGCGGTTTTGAGGAAAGCTTGGAACAGGCACAGGACATTGTCCAGGATACGCTCAGGAGCATGCAAAATTATCTGGACGGTCTTGATTTTGATGAGCAGACGCTGAAGGAATCAAGAGAACGATATGATGAAATCGTAAGTCTTTTCATGAAGTACGGGAAAAACTTCAAAGGAATGCAGAAATTTGTCGAAGAAAAGACAAAGGAATACGAAAAACTTGTATCCTTTGAAAGCTACCGTGACGATTTGTTTGCAAGATTAAATGCATCCGAAAAGAAGCTTTCAAAACTCTGCGAAGAACTGTCTGAGTTAAGAAAAGCAGAGGGAGAAAAATTCGCATCGGAAGTAAGTCTTGCATTAACGGATCTTAATTTCAACGATAACCGTTTTGAAGTCCGTTTTGAAAGAAATGAAAAGTATACGGCGAAGGGCTTTGATAATGCGGTTTTCTGGATTTCCACGAATGTCGGGGAACAGATGAGACCGATATGTGATGTTGCAAGCGGCGGTGAATTGTCCAGAATCATGCTGGCCATTAAGACCGTTTCGGCGGGCAGGGAATACATCCATACATTGATTTTTGACGAGATTGATGCCGGAATCAGCGGAAATACCGCATGGAAAGTATCCGAGAAACTGGGGTTACTCGGACGTGACCTTCAGGTCATTTGTATCACGCATCTGCCGCAGATTGCAGCCATGGCGGATACGCATTTCGAAATACTGAAGTCAGAGAAAGAAGGACATACGGTAACGGAAGTAAAGAAACTCTTCCAGTACGAGTCCGTGGAAGAACTGACAAGACTTTTAGGCGGCGGGGATAAGAAAGAGGCTGCCACGGAGAATGCAAAAGAACTGATTCATCAGGCAAAGAAACTGAAGAAGAAATTCGAGGCGGGATAAATCGCCGGGCTTTCAAAAAGTATGTGAAAACTATGAATTCGCGTGAATGCGTTATTTACTTGTTTTACAAAGTTTAGTATAATATAGGGTGGTATAGAAAAAACATAAACCGGAGGGTAAAGATATGAAAAATATCTTATTTGTTGCATCGGAAAGTGTACCTTTTATCAAGACGGGAGGACTTGCAGACGTTGTAGGATCGCTCCCGAAATGTGTGAACAAGAAGTACTTTGATGTAAGGGTTATGATTCCGAAGTATACCTGTATCTCCCAGGAATGGAGAGATAAGATGGTATTTAAGACCAGCTTCTACATGGATTTCCACTGGAGAAGCGAGTATGTGGGAATTCTTGAAGCGAAAGTGGACGGGGTTACCTATTACTTTATTGATAACGAGTCTATGTTCGGCGGTTTCCGCCCGTACTCCGGAAATGTTCTGGATGATATGGAGAAATTCATTTTCTTCAGCAAGGCAGCTCTCGCGGCAATGCCCCTTTTGGACTTCCGTCCCGACATCATCCACTGCCATGACTGGCAGACCGGTCTCGTTCCGGTTTATTTGAAAGAGCGTTTCCAGGGGAATGAATTTTTCCATGGAATTAAAACAATTATGACCATCCACAACCTGAAATTCCAGGGCAAGTGGGATGTTAAGACCGTAAAGGATATTTCCGGACTTCCGGATTATTATTTCACTCCCGATAAACTGGAGCATTATAAGAATGCAAACATGTTAAAGGGCGGTCTGGTTTATGCGGATGCGATTACAACCGTTTCCGAAACCTATGCACAGGAAATAATGACTCCGTTCTACGGCGAGAGTTTAGACGGTCTTCTTCGTGCAAGAGAGCATGATCTCCGCGGTATCGTAAACGGTATCGATTATACGGACTATGATCCTTCCAAGGATCCGCATATCGATTTCCCGTATACTCCGCAGAACTTCCGTAAGGAAAAAATCAAGAATAAGCGTGCACTCCAGAAGGAACTCGGACTGGAAGAGAATGACAAGCTTATGATGATCGGTATCATATCGAGATTAACCGACCAGAAGGGCTTTGACTTAATCGCTTACATGATGGATGAGCTTTGTCAGGATGCAGTTCAGATTGTTGTTCTGGGAACCGGTGATGAGCAGTATGAGAATATGTTCCGTCACTTTGACTGGAAATACAACAATAAGGTTTCCGCAAACATCTACTATTCGGAAGCATTATCCCATAAGATTTATGCGGCATCGGATGCATTCTTAATGCCGTCCTTATTTGAGCCCTGTGGATTATCACAGCTTATGTCTCTCCGCTACGGAACACTTCCGATTGTTCGTGAAACCGGCGGTCTTAAGGACACCGTAGAACCTTACAACGAGTATGAGTGCACCGGTACGGGCTTCAGCTTCGTAAACTACAACGCACACGAAATGCTCGCGAGCATCCGCTATGCAGAGAAGATTTACTATGACCGCAAGCGCGAGTGGAACAAGATGGTTGATCGTGCGATGGCCGTTGATTTCTCCTGGGATGTTTCAGCGAAGAAATACCAAGAGATGTACGACTGGCTGATAGGCTGAGTCAGAAAGCAATAAAAATGGAAAAGAGCATCCTACATGCTTGCATGATAGGATGCTCTTTTAAGATTTTTATTGGTTGGTGCGAAGCAACAACCCGAAAAAGATGCGTCAGCATCTTTGAGGGCTTTTTGACTCAGCCGTAGCCCCTTTTTTGTTTGTTGGACATGCGTTGGACATCGCATACTATAATTCATTTCAGATACTGTAGAATAATGTGTAGTATGGCATAAAAACCGTCATTTTCGCATTTTGTAAATTATTAAAACAGAGGAAAAAACTATGGCACTTCTTCAGGACATGAATGATTTAATTGCAAAAAAACAGGATGAATTAAAGTTTTATCAGGGAGCGGACTTATTCCGTAAAATCGCGGAATTAACCTTCATGAAGCGAAGTCTCAGAAGGGCACATGCTTCGTATGAGATAGATGATCCGGCTGCTGCTCAGAATTACAATAATTTCAAAGCAGGTAATTTTGAAGAAGATCAGAATATCATAGATGCGTATACCAAAAAAATAGCGGAAATTTATCGTAAAACCGGCGCATCACCGTCAGTATCACTGATTGGCATTACCATTGCCGAAGACGGCAAAAATGCAGAGCCTGCCGAAACCCTGGAGCATTATATCGAAGGTGCCGAGTTTAATGATGAAATCGCAGAAAGATTCCGAAAGAAAATCTATGACAAAGGAATTCCGATTACGACATCTCCCGTAATCGACGAGACTTCCTTTGATCGCAAATCATTTGCGCATGCACTGAATCGAAAGATCAGAAATCATCAGCCGGCGGAAGCAAATGACATTCTGAATATGATTTCCGAAAAAATCCGCACCGCAATTCCGGGTGAGGAGAGGCTTGACGTGGACCCGTTTGAGCTGATTCGAATCGACGGACAGACGGCAGAAGAGAAGTGGGGGAATAAGTACCAGAATTTAAATCCGGAGCAGAAAAAAGAAGCATTTAAAACGGAACTGGCAAATGCCGTAAAGAGCGGATTTTCAGAAATCAGTCTTTTAAGAAGTGTCGTAAAGAAGAATGAAAAAGGCGAAAAAGTATACGGCTTTGACGGAAAAATTGTTTTGGTCGAAAGCCGCGCACAGCTTGAAAGAACAAGAATTTTCCTAAAGGAAATTTCAGGTTTTCATGATGATTTTGAGAATTCTTTACATACTCTCAATGTTCAACCAAACAGTATTTATCCCAGCGCTAAGAAATATTATGATGCGATGAACAATGCTGCATTTAACCTTGAGCAGAAGGCACAGCCGGATGATTTTGAGGTCAATACTTATGAGGACCTTCAGAATGCCTATTCGGAATATATGGTCAATGCGAAAGCGTTTATTTCGTATCAGCGGATGGAAACCGAGATGACTTTGGCGGAATATTCGCAGATGCTTGAAACGAACAGAAGAAATAATCAGGATTTATCTGCGGAAGAACGGAATGAAATCTCCGGAAGAATGACAACGCTTAGAAACCGGATGGATAAGCTTCAGTCCGATTTCGAAAAACATTTATCGTTTGTAGAAAAAAGATTTAACCGTGTTGATACACTCAGTAAAGGACTTACGGTAAGTACAAAGGATGACAATTACGCAAAACCGGAGAATTTAAAATTCCAAAAGCTTATGGAGTCCTATCAGGATACGGTGAATCTTCGCGGATGGAATCAGAATGTATTGGAGTATTCCGAAAAAAGCGAACTGCCTGCAAGTCTGGCATGGGTGAATAACCTGAAACCGATGAATAATCTGACTGTTGAGCAGAAGAATCAGCTCCTGGAAATATCCGGATTAAAACCGGATACTAATGAAAGGTGTGAAAATGCTGTTAATTTCCTTTCTTTATCGGACGAACGTACTGTCAAGGTGAAAGGGAATAACATGGCGGAATATATAAGGGACAGAGGTTTTGTTCCCCGTGTTGATACATTCCAGTCATTATTCTGTATGTGGGCGATGGCGAAGAAGAATCTGTCATTGCAGGAGGCATCCAAACTTTATAAAGCCGTTATTCCGATTGGTAAGGATTCAAAAGGAGAAAACATTTATCCTGCGAATTATGAAGAAGTGAAACAATATGAGAAGGAATTTATAGATTTTGTTCTCGAACATCCTTTTCAGGCCAATGAAAATCATCTTCCGAAACCTGATTCTGTCAACGAAAAAGAATGGATTAAAGAAAATCTTAAAACAATACAGGAAAATTCCATTAAGGCATGGTCCGATGTTTTTTATAACAGTTTAAAAAAGGCAAAAGAGTATTCCTTCCCGGATATCGATTATTCCGATACGAATCAGATCAACAAATATGCGGATGAATTAAATCTTGTTCGCGGCATCGGAGTGGACGGAATTCAGGAATATGAGCGACTCCTTAAGTGTAACTGTCCTTATTTTGACACCAGACGATTTGCTGCGGAATATTTGGGCAATAAGGCAAAAGAACAGGGAAGTGATTTGGACGGAGAAACCGTATTTCACGGAATCATGCAGGACTTTGCAGATATTCAGTCACTTTTGAACTTGGCTTATAATCTCCCGCATGTGAAAGTGGACCCGAGAGGATTAAGCGCAGGAAACGTAATTACCGGTTTGGCATTTTATCGTGCAAATGCCGGTCAGCTTATGAGTAATTATAAAGGGAAAACACTCGGAGACGTTTTAGAGAACCACGGCAAAGAATTATCCGGATATAACAATTCTTTTATTTTAAAGATATTAGAAGAGTATTATGAAGATAAGCCGGTAGATTTAAATAATCCGCAAGAAGTAAATAATCAGAATGCTGCCGGGATGACCAGTAGCCGTCCCTTAAAAGAAGCGGTATCTTATCTTCTTAATCAAAACACGGATTCTTTCAATGAGCGTGTAAAAAACAGCAGGGAAAAAGCCCTGAAAAGCCTTTATGCTGATAATCCCCCTATGGATATTGCAGGAAATGTACTTGAGGCAAGATCCGAGCCGGTTTCGAATTATGTAAAAGCAAAACTTCTGGAAGCCGATGATGCCCAATCCATGCAGGCATTTCTTACAAGAAGGGTAGATGGTGAATTAACCGGGAAAGATTATATAGCAAAAAAATTCCAATTAATGGTTCCCCGTAACTTTCACGGTTATTTCTTAAAAGAAGGATTTAAGGACAGTGATTTCTTCTTAATAAACGGTCAAAAACCATCCGAGCTTTGGGGCAATAAATACAGTTATATTAACGATCCTGAAGAAAAAGAATGGCTGTACCGTGCGGAAATATTAAAGAGTATTTCCGCAGGTGTCGATACCATAAAGACCAGAATGTTCCGGCTTGACGAAAACTGTAAATTTGTAGAACAGGAACCGATTACTCTCTATGAAGATAATCAGAAAATGCAGAATCTTGTCCGGAATTACAAGGATTACAGACTCGGCAAGGCGAATATATTAAGCATGCTTTATAAAACAAGGGAGGAGCTGATTTCCACTCAGGAAGATCCGAATGCAAACTTCTACAGTACTGACAGAACCGGAAGTGAACTGTATCAGAATTTCTGCTTTGCGGTTCGCGATGCCATTAAGGTACTGGAAAAATCTTCTTCCAAACCGGATGAAGTATATGACAAAATCGTCAATTTAAACAATGCCGCAACTAATTACGGGAATAAAAGGGAAGGCATTATATTCGGACCGCAGAGTGAAGAAGGAAAAATCCGTTTAAGAAATGCATGGAATTATACCGAGCAAAGACCGGAACGATACGGAAACTGGGTTTATGACTACTACAATGCCATAAGAAGGGGTCTTCGCAGTGATTTATGCATTGCCCCACCTGATTTAAAAGCAGATTCCGAGATAACGGATATTGACCTGCATTCGGGATTGGAAAAACTGAATTCCGGTCTTGGAAATGAGCCCATCAATTTGGGAGGAGATGAGGATAAGCTTACACGTGAGCGTATTTTAAGCAGCCTGCAGAGCGTCAGGGCACAGGAGGAATACATAAATATTAACAATTTATCTCCGGAGCGTCAGAATGCCATTCGGTTCCAGATGCAGTTTTATACTGCCAAACTGGCAAAACCGTTAAATGACGGTCCGCAGGAAAGTTTACGTCTGTCGCTTGCTCAGAAGGCAAGAAGGTTCTGGTATGAAACGGACCGTCTTGAAAAGAATCAGGCTTTCCAGAGATATTATAAAGAAGACCCCGAAGGATGTGTCAAAAACTGGGAAACCATAGAAAAAGCATCGGAAACGCAGCGTGCGGATAATGCAAAATGGATCAGGCAGAGAACGAAGGAAAGGAATCGTTCCGAATTCGGACATATAACCGGAGTTGATGCAAATGCAGAGTTCACCCCGGAAGAAGTAGTTCGTGGAAACCAGAATAATGCACAGCATATGAATCAATTATACGGTCGCCTGGCGGATTTTGTAGTGGCGCAGATTCTTTCTGCAAATACTAACGAGGCCAGAACGCTTCGCTGGGAAATCGCAAGAGGAACACTGAAAAAAGAGGAATTAAAGAATCAGGTTGAACAAAGCGTTCGCGAGAAGAATCTTTTAACCGGAAGAAATATCGGAAGAGTGCAGGAAAAACTGGAATCAAAATCTTTGGCAGGAGAGCTTGCAAAAGAGATTCATGACAGTTTCCTTCGTATCAAAGCAAACCTTGATATGCAAAAAGAAAATGAAATCAAACAGCGTAACGGTTTGTTGGTTTTGATTGACCAAAACGGTGACGGGACGATTTCTTTGGATGAACTGAACCGCATTACGCAGGGAAGTACTCTTAACCTGATGAAGGATGCGGATGCCGGCATGGTGGAAGCGGGAGGAAGACTGAATTCCACCGTCCGGATTACGGAAACGGTAAAACAAGAGGGACAGCCGGATCAGAAAATCGAAAAAGACGTGACTTTGAATTTCAGTAACCTTTCGGCTTCCAACGGACTTAAATTTTACAGGATTCCGACGCTTCAAAGAGACTTCCTTCTCTGGACCATGGGTGCAAAGAATAAGAAATTCGAAGATGCACTCCGAATCTGCAATACCGTTCCGAAAATCGAAAACGGCAGAGTGACGAATGAAAGAGCTTTAAAAGAAGCGGATCAGTTACGATATGAATTCTATAATTTTGTAAAGGATCACCCTGTGAGACTTGCTCAGAACGGTCCGGTTCCGGTGAATCAGATTGAAGAAAAAAGAGCGGAATATACAAAGAATTATAAGGAATGGGCCAATGTTTTTCATAATGCAACACAGCAGATGAAGAAATATAAAATTCCGGATATTAATTACCGGAATCCGGAGGAAGTAAAAAAACATCTTGCAACGCTTGAATGTCTTGCAACATTAGGAACCGAAGCCGGACAGGAATTGAACAGCCTGTTTCATAGTTCCACGCTTGTTAACGGAAATAACATCGCAAGAGAAACTCTGGGCGAAAAGGAATATCAGGAAATGTCGACATTCTGGTATAAATTGTCCGATTCCATGCGTGCGCTCAGTCTTTCCTTCCAGATTCCCATGCTGAATGCGGGAATGGATAAAGATCAATTTAAGAATGCAGTTGTATCGCATGCATTTGTCCGCGAAAAGGCTATGGATGATATGCAAAGCTTCAGGGGATTAACGGTAGGGCAGATTGCGGATAAGACCATCAAAGATGCAAGCATGCATATACATGGGAAAACAATAGGGGAGATTTATAACCAGGCCAGAACCGAAGGATACCGGGGACTTAAGTTCGGCGATGCAATTGAGTATCTGCAGGGAAAAAATGACGGTGCATTTGTAAAAAATGCAAGGAATGCAGTTGAAAGCGAAACGGCGGTTAATAAAGCGAAATTAAAAGAAGATTATCTGAAGGATATCTGTTCATTCAGGACGGATGCCATCAATCAATTTTCACCGCTTCGGGAACGGATTATTAATATTCCGGATCAGGATACCCGGTTTATGACTGAAGCAATGAACGAAATTCTTCCGGACGGAAAAGGAACAACGGTAAGAGATTATCTTACATCACATTTCAATACGCTTATGAACAGCGGCACGGTTATGCCGATTATTCACAGCAAAAATATGAAAGTTACCGATTTATTCTTAGTAGACGGCATTCCGTTTAAGGATTACATCGGATGGAAGTATGAGAACCTGGATGATAATGTGAAACCGGACAGTGCGAAGAAAGAAGACTGTCTTCGAATGGAATTCGTGAAGCTGATGTTAAAAGGAGATCATGAGATTTCCGTTCGCAGCTTCGATGTCCGCAATAATGAATTCGTTGAACAGGAATCTGTTTGTATGATTCCGAAAAAGGAATTCGTGAAGCAGTCCGTGGAAAATCTCCGGGCAGTAAAATTTGTATTGCAGGATATTCATGATGAACTGACCGCTTTAAAATCCAGACTTCAGCTGACTCAGAATAATCCGAATGCTAACTTTACAAACAATACGGAGCCGGAAGGAAATACGCAGTATTACAAGGATTTTACCAAGTGTATCAAGCGTGCTCTTGAAGTAACGGACACGACTAAGAGTTATACGAGAGAAGATATTGAACGTGCATTTCAAGCGCTGGCTGCCCAGGCGGATTTGTATTACAAAAAGCATACCGGATTTTTCGGTGGGGAACCGCATTATGAAAACGGAAAAATCAGATATCATATCAGTGATACCTTAAAAACGGATGCCCCGGAATATCTGCGCCGTTTCAGAAGTTATATGGACAAAGTGGCGAATAATACGCTTTCAAACGGAGAAGTGACCTTACAGGATGATGATTTCTCCAGAGCAGAGGATAATCTGTTAAAGATCGCAGACGGATTAGACATGCGTAATGATATTGAGGATCCGGAAACCTGTCGTCAGATGTATTATAAAAATGAAATGAACAGAGAACTTGTTGATTTCAGGGCTAACTACGACATAGAAAAATATCGGAATGCCGGCTTGAAGGAAAAAGCAGTTATTATGTTTAATTCCGCAAAGAATTATCTGAATGAATTGTGGGAAAAGAAAATCAATAATAACACGCTGACCTACAAGGATCTTCAGACGGTTCGAAGACCGGATGAGCGGTTAACGAATCTTGCGACGAATCAGGTTTTCTTAAGAATGTATCTTAAGGATAAGGAAAACTGCTTAAACACCTGGGAAGGAATTGAACAGGTCGTTTCGGAAAGAGAAGAAAAGCTTCAAACCTGGGTGAATAATATTCGCACGGATTATGATGCCCTTTCCTTTTATGTGGCCGGATTCGGGAAAAGGGCTCCGAATGACAAAAGGGATATTTCGATTGCACAGCTCGAAAATAAAATTGTTAATAATTTCTATAACACGAGAGCAGATGAGATGATGTATTATCGTCTGGCTGAGGTTACACTTTATTCCATTATGCTTTCGGATTCTGATTTGGGAAAACGTCTTCGTTATGAGGATGCCGTAAATCCTTATGTGAATAAAGAGAATTGGGGATTTCTTACAGAACTTTGCAGGTCACTGGGCGGAAAGATGCAGGTGAAGGGTATTCTCAGCGAGAAAAACTGGAATGAAACAATCTATAAACTGGAAAACGGTACTCTTACCAAAGAAGTTGAGAGCATGATTGAAAAAAGTAATATGCTCAAACACGTTGAACATAAAATTCAAAGAAATGCAGCAAAAAGAAGACAGGCAGAGCCGGTTCTGATTCCGGAAGAGATAAAGAATGAAATAAATATTGAAAAACCGGAAGATAAAAAGAATGAAGTAAAAAATGAAATAAATAATGAAATAAATAATGAAAAACCGGAAGATAAAAAGAATGAAATAAATAATGAAATAAAAAACGAGAAACCGGAAGAAGAAAAGGACGATAATGATTTAAGAATTGAGGATGTGGATGAAGCGCTTGATGACAATTCAAACCAATTCTTCGATGAAGACGATCCGGAGATGAATAATATTCTTAATGACCTGAACAAGGGAGAGAAGATAAAAGATATTCAGGAAGTTAAGAATAGCAGAGAATTTATGGAACAGAATATTTCATTAGAGAGTTCCAAGATGGAGGAAGATAGATTCATCAAGATTCGAAAGCGTGCGTTTGTTTTTGTATACAGTGCTCAGGTTTATCGGGATAAAGGGCAGCAGTATACCTTGGAAGACATGAAAAAACAGGAACAAAGATGGATAACGGAAGAACCGTTTAAGAGTGTTCTGAATGTTTTGTTAAAGCAGAAAAATGATAAGGAACTGCTTGAAATGGTGGATACCCGTAAATTTCCGCAGGAATTTGAACGGATTAAGGAAAATCTGAATCCGGAAATAGAAAAAGGTATGCCGAAAAAAATAAATCCCGAGGAAAAGATGAACTTGTCCGAAATTAAGAACAATCCCTTCAAAATTTAAAACGGATGTTCTGAAAAAAATATTTGTTGGACCAACGATGGACAGCCTGTTGTAAAATAATTTCAGATACAAAAATTCTGTTTCTTAGTGAGGTAGCATTATGGCACTTTATGATGATTTAGTGAAATTAATCGAAAAAAGACAGGAAGAATTAAAGAATTATCAGGGCGCGGAATTATTCCAAAAAACCGCGGAACTGCTTCATATGAAAAACCGGTTGGATGCTTTTTATCACATGGATCAGGATTCTCCGAATGCGATGAGAAACAGGAAGGCAGAGTTAGACTCTTTCCGTGAAGGGAAATTCGGTTATGTCGAAAATATTATTCTTGTCTATAAGAGGAGAATTGCGTCCATTTATAAAAAGACCGGAATTTCTCCTTCTGCGCCTTTGCCCGGGATTACCCTGGCGAAAGAGAATATGCAACCCGCGGAGGAGGAAAAATTAGAGCATTACATTACGAATGCCGACATAGATGATGAAACCGCTAAAAAATTCAGAAACAAATTCTATGAAAGCGGAATTGCCGTAACTTCATTTCCGGTCATTGATGATACCGCATTTGACGGAAGCTCCTTTGCGGAAACTTTGAATACAATGGGGCAGCCGTTAGATCCTACAGCTGTTTTAAATCTAATTTACGATCATCTTTGTCCTACCGTTCCCGGAATGGAGCAGGATCAGGTGAATCCTTTTGATTACATCCGTATCGGCGGAAAGACCGCGGACGAAAAATGGGCATCGAAATACCCAGACGGTATGGGGGATAACGAAAAACGTCATGCATATGCGTTTGAATTGGTTCAGGCCATAACGGGCGGTACAGAAGAAATCAGTCTCCTTCGCCCGATGGTCAGGAAAAAAGAAAACGGGGAGAAAGAAATCACATACGCCGGGAAAACCGTTTTGGTACAAAGCCGGAAAAACCTTGAAAGAACAAGGGTTTTCTTAAGTGAACTGGATGATTTTTCAAAGCTGTTTGCAAGAGAATTTCCGACGATTGAGAATCCGGGAGTGCAAATTGACCCCAATGCACAGAAATATTTTACTGAGTTAAGACAGGCAGGTCACAAGCTTGCACAGAAAGCATCTTCTTTGAATTATGACCAGAATTCCTATGCCGATTTTACGAATGCATACAGGGAATATATTGAGAAGGTAAGGCAATTTGCGGGCAACCAGATGATGGAAATGCAGACGAACCTTTTCGAATTTCAACGAAGCCTTCAGGGAAACCCCAATATTACGAACGAGACAAGACAGTACAGACAGAATCAGATCAGACGCCTGCAGGAGGAAATAAAGAATTTCGAGCCGCATTTTAGAAAACACTTAGAGGAACTGGAGAAAGGTTTTAAGCGTGTTGAGAATTACAGCAGGGGACTTAGAGTAACTTCCAAGGATGATCCGTGGGAGAAGGAAGAGAATTTCACATTCCGTAAGCTGATTCGGAATCACAGGCCTTCGGCCGTTCTTCGCGGCTGGGGACAGGAACCGTTACAGACTCTGGAAAACGTTCCGCTTCCGCCAAGCCTTACCTGGGTAAACAATTTAAATCGTAATAATTTCTATCCGACTCCGGAACAGAAAAACCTGATGGCAGACAGTTCCGAAATGGACGCAGTTGTCTTTGACCGTTTTAAAAATTCAGGACATTTCCTTGAACAGCCGCTTTCTGCAATTACAAATGATGAAAAGGATAAAGAGAAAGTCCGGGAAGCGTTATGGGATCGTGGAATAAAAGGAAGAGAAGGAACCGCGCAGTCCTTATTCTGCGCCTGGGCAATGGTGAAGAAGGGGCTTTCATTAGAGGAAGCAGCCCGGTTATATAAGGTGCATTACTCAATCGGAAAAGATGATCAGGGGAATGATATCTATCCGGAGGAGAAAGAACTTGTAGAATCCTATGAAAGGGAATTTGTTCAGTTCTGCTTAGACCATCCGTTCAAGCGGGAACTGAAGGATGTGGAGAATAAGAGTCCGGAACAGATAGCGGAGGAAGTTTCCAATCTTCAGAAGGAAAGCATACGTGCGTGGGAGGAGATTTTCCAAAAAGGAATGAAGAAGATTTCCGGGTATAAAATGCCGGATATTGATTATTCCGACCCGGAACAGATAAAGGAATACGAGGATGAGCTTAAACTCCTTGTAGCTTTTTCCGTGGATTTAAAGCAGGAAATGGAAGCGTTAGTAAAAAACGGGGATAATAATGGCCTGAATTTTAATCCAAGACGATATGCAATAGAATGCCTGGGAGGCGAGAAGAATTATTTCGAAATGTACAACGGTGCAAGGACCTTCCAGGAATTAATGAACACAATTTATAAAATGCCGTACGAGTATACGAAGAATGAAATTCGCAATAAGGACCAGAGAAACCCGAGGATTTTTTACCGTGCGAATGCCGGCCGGGTAATGTGTTCCTTAAGAGGAGAAACCATTGGCGATATTCTGAAAAGTAAGGTATATGATCTTGCTCCGTATTCTCCCAATTATAACGGCTTTGTTATTTCCGAATTAGAGAAAACAGAACAAATCGGGGCAAAAACAGCTGCCTATCTGCTGCACATTAACGAGAAAGATTATCTTAAGTATGTAGATGAAAAGGTTTCCCTGCACGAGGATAATGAGAGAAAAAATATCCTTCAAAACGATATCGGAAAGTTCTGCATTGAAGCAAGAAACAATCCGATTTCCGAGAATTTCAAAAATGCTCTGCTTTCTACTACAGAGGATGCAGAATCCATGAAGAATTTCCTTGCAAACAAAGCAGACGGATTTAATACCGGAAAAGATCTGATTGCAAAGAGAATCTACTCGATGATCCCGATGAATTATTATTCGAGTTTGCTTAAAAATAACATTAAGGCAAGTGACATGTTTTTGATTAACGGTCATAAGCCTTCTTCCATCTGGGGAAATAAATATCAGGATGTTGCGGACCCGGAAGAAAAGGAATGGCTTTACCGGGCTGAAATTATCAAATGCATGGAGAAGGAAAACGGAACTGATGTCATTAAGGCAAGAATGTTTAAGCTTTCCAAAGAAAACGGGATAACGGATTTAAAGCAACCTGTTACACTTTATACAGGCCGTAAGAAAATGAAAGAATCCGTGGGTCATATGAGAGATTATCTGATTGCCAAAAAAGAAATTCTGGCGACACTCCTTCAGACCAGGGATGAGCTGATTTCCACGCAGGAAAACCCGGAAGCCAATTTCTATTCCAAAGACAGAACCGGAAGTACATTGTATCAGAATTTCTGTCTTGCGATTAAAGATGCAATTCGTACAATGGAAACCTATGCATCCAAACCGGATCTGGTGCTTGCAAAACTTGAGGCGGTGGATGATTCAGCTGCAGCATATGCGGAAGCAAGAAGAAAATTCTTAGGCGGCGAGCCGCATACCGATGAAGGAAAAATCCGATTCCGGTGTTCGGAGCGTTTGAAGGGAAACAGATATTCTCTTCATAACGGAAAACTGACGCAGTATTTCAGATCACATTTGTCGACTCTGAATTCGGAACCGATTTCGGATTTGGTAATTGATCCGCCGAATAAAAAGCTGAGTGATAATTTAAACGATCACAGACTGAAGGTCGGGATGGATGGGTTAAATAAGGGACTCAGAGGAACTCCGATTGACCTGAATCTGGAAGAAGACAAAAAAGCAAGAAATATTATTAAAGAACAGCTGATCCGTTCTAAAAGCCATCCGGATTATATTAATCTGGAAACACAGTCGCCCGAGAGACAGGCGGCCATTAAGTATATGACAGGATTCTTAGAGGATCAGATTGAAGAACCTTTAGACGGCTCACTGAAAAAGAATCTGAAGCTTACAACTGCCAGAAAGGCTGAGTCCTTCTGGTTTGAAGTAGACTGGCTTTCCAAGAATGAATCATTCCTCCGGTATGTGAAAGAGGACCCGGAAGGATGCAGGAAGAGATGGGATAGAATTGATACCAGAGCAAAAGATATAAAAGAAGAGAAGAGTTTCTTTATCAAAGAGCAGGTTACAAAGAATAATCGATCATTCACGTCCTATGTTGCCAATATCGATGCAAACAACCCGCAAAGTCCGCAGGATGTGATTCGTGCGGCTCGGAATAACCCTGCGCAGATGCAGAATTATTATTCCCGTCTTGCAGATGTTGTTTTGCTGCAGATTATGGCAGGAAAGACAAAAGAATCGGATGTCATCCGTCATGAACTTGCAAGAGGAATGCTGGAAGAAAATGATTTAAAGGGCATGATTCTCAGCCATTTAACAAGGAATAATTATCTGGGTCCGAGAAATGTCAACAAACTGGAGAACAGGCTTAAGAATGAAGAAACATCCAAAGCTCTTGCAAAGACAATCCGGGAAAGATTTCTGGATATGATAAAAAGAAATGAAGAAAGCAGAGAGAACCAAATCCGTCAGACCATCGGAATGCTTTCCGTGATGGATACCAACAGAGACGGTGTCATTCAGGCACAGGAATGGAATTCCTTTATGAACACGACTGGGATCAATGCGGGTCAGAATTCTATGAATGAGTATAATACCGCAGCGGGAAGACTGAACACGGTTTTGCATGTCAATGTGAAAATACAGGAAGATGGTCAGCCGGAACAGGTTGCCTTGCGGGATGTTGCCGTTGATTTTCGTCCGCTTCAGGATACACTTGGATTTAACTGTAATGATCCGTCCGTTCTTCAGCATCAGTTCATTCTTTGGACAATGGGTTCAAAGAATATGGAATTTGATGCCGCAAGAACGCTTTGCAACACCGTACCGAAGGTGGAAAAAGGGGTTGTCGTAAACACCGATGCCGTAAGAAATGCCGATCAGTTAAGATACGAATTCCTGGAATTCTGTAAAAATTACCCGATTGCTTCTGCAGAAGAGATTCCGGAAAATAAACTGGAAGAAAAAAAGACGGAATTTAAAGAGAACGCCGAAGAATGGGCAAGAGTATACCAAAAAGCCACGGAAAACATGAAGAAATTCAGTCTTCCCGATATCAGTTACCGTAATTCCGGGACTATAAAAAAGTATCTTCCGATGCTCAAGGCTTTTACCACGATAGCAACAAAGACAGGGCAGGAACTGGATGGATTTATCGCCAAAGTCGGTGAGACAAATGCAAAAGAACTGCTGGGTAACGATGAATACCGGAATATGAAGATCTTCTGGCATAATATGTCGGATTGCTTTATTGCTGCCGGAAAGGGATACAATCCCATAGAGAACATGACCGGACATACCAGGACGGAAGTGCGTAATCTTGTAAAGAATGAAGCATTTCTCCGCGAGGCAGCCATCGAGGAACTTCAGAATGCAAGAAAATATACTATGGGCGAGTTTTCCGATAAGGCAGGAAAAGATGCGTATGCACCGAATCATGTGAATGCGGTTGAAAACATCATCAGGTCAAACCATAATTCAGGATATCCTGCTTTTACCGATAAAGAGGTATTTCATTTCCTGCAGGGTAAGACCAATGATACATATGCAAAGAAAACCGGCAAATTACTTGAGGTTCAGTTCCGTGCCGCACAGAATCAGTATCAGAAGGAATATCAGAATGATATTTCCAAATTCAGAAAAGACTTAATTACAGGGTCTTTGGTATTGGGCGAAGCACTTACTCAAATTCCGGAACATGATAATTATGCAATGATTCGGTTCCTGGATAGGAAGATGTCTGAATTTCTTCCTGCAGTGGAAGGAGAGGATGCAAATAACCTGCCAAATGCCGGGGATATGACTGTCAGGGATTTCCTTAATAAAAAGTTTGATACGCTTCTTTCAGGTTCCGTTCCGGCGCTTTTACAGGGCAAAGGAATGAATATATCGGATCTTTTTATCATCGGTGAGAATCCGGGATATCCTGTTAAAGAAATCGTGGATGTTCGATTTGAGGAAGCGGTGGAACCGGAGAATACATCATTAAAAGAGGATTTATACCGCCTGGAGCTCCTGAAAAAAATGATGGATGGTACGGAACAGATTTCCGTTCGGAATTTTGATGTAGTGGACGGTAAATTTGCGGAACTGGAACCCGTAGTCCTTATGCCGAATGACGATACGGTTGTAGAAACCGCGCAAACCGTACTGCAATTGCAGGAAGCAGTGAAAGATTTGCATAATGAATTAGAGCTTTATAAAGCGGAATTGCAGAAAACACAGGATAATCCGAATGCCAATTTTGTCGACGGGGTAAGAACGGAAGGTCATGACGAATATAAAGCTTATACCAAAGCATTAAAGAAAGCCCTGGAGGTAACCGAGAACGGAGGAAGGGATTATTCGCCTCAGCAAATTGAGAGTGCGCTTACGAATCTTTCCACGGCTGCCGGAAATTATTACAGAACCCATACCGGCTTTTTTGGTGGGGAACCGATCCAGGATTATGGCAAAAAAAGATATCATAACAGTGATTCGGTCAGAATCGAAACACTGGATTTTCTGGATCGCATTCACGTATTCTCCAGAAAAATCCCTGTCAATATCATCTCTGCCGGAAAAGGCGAACTACTTCATTCGGCGAAGCTCGGTAATGCAGAGGAGGTGTTATTTAATATTGCGGAAATGCAGGGAGAAAGAAATAACATACCGGAACGTGAAGAAGCACACCAGAAGAATTTAAAGGCGGAAATGAAAAAAGCCGTTAAAGCATTTAACAGAAATTATGGTAAAAATGCGTATCCTGCGACATTTAATAATCTTCCGGCAAATGCCGTAAATTCGGCAATTGAATATCTGAAAGGATTATGGAATAATACACTAAACAATGAACTTACACATAAGGATTTAAAAACCGCACTTCATCCGGATGTACGAATCAAAGATCTTGCGACAAATGAAACTTTCCTGGAACTGTATGAAGAGAATCCGGGAAGGTGCATCCGTCACTGGGAAGATATTGAGACAGCTGCTTCAGAAAGAAAAAGTGAATTTACCGAGATGATGGATGCTATTAAGGAGTATTACGGAAGTTATGCGGAATATGTGATCGGCTATGGCCCTAAAAAAGTAAATGGCAGAGATGTCCGTGGCGATGTGACAATGTTTGAAGCCGGACAGCAATTGAATGTTAATTTGGACGGTGGGGAGCGTGAGAGCAGAATGTATACCCGCCTGGCGCATACTGTACTTATGGGTATTATGATGTCCGATACCGATTTGGCCAAACGTCTTCGCTATGAGGATGCAATCGACCCGTCTAAAGGAGAAGGACAGAATGGCTTCTATTCCAAGTTATGTTCAAGACTCAGCAACGCCATGCGGACTAATGAAATACTGGATGGGGACGCCTGGATGTCGACTTTGGAAAGAATTGAAAACGGAAATCTGTTCAAAGATATGGCAAAATCAATTGAACAAAACCGAATGATGAATCAGATTGGCCGTACTTTCAATATAAAAGCAAAGGAAAACGACGTTGATGCTTTAAGAAACGATGAAACGGAAGAAGAATTTGACAATCTCGAATTCAATGATGAAGAATTTGAACGTCGAATGAAAAAAAAGTCTAATTATAAATCCGATGAAGCAATAGAAATCGAAGGCGAAGGTGCAGAAATCGGAAAAATCGGTAAATTTACCCATGCCCTTCAGGATGCATTGGACTTTGTTGAAATCGATCAGAATGAAAACTTAAACGACAAACAGAAGAATGAAAAGAAAAAGGAATTAAAGGAAAAGAAAGAAAAGGATAAGCGGATAAATAAAAAGCTGAATAAAATAGACGGCATGGAAGACGGAGAGAATATCGAAGACCTGTATGATGAGAACAAAATCAACGATGCGGAAAAAATCTTCTATAATGAGGCAGCTTTCCGGGAACATGCGGATATTGATTTTGATGCCATTGATGAAAAAGAGGATTTAGACAGAGAAGTAGGCGATATCAATTATTTCTTCGGAGATGAGGAATTCATCGAAGAAGGTGATTTTGATAATTTTGAATTAAACAATAATCAGATTGTGCAGGAAAAAATCAAGAAGCTCAACATTGAAATCGAGAACAGCCTTATCATTAACGAAAACAAAGAGAACAAAATCGAAAACAATGAGATTAAAATCGAAGAGTTAGAGGACAGAATCGAAGATATTGATGAAGATTTGAAGGTATCCGTCGATAAATCCGTTAATAAATCCGTAAATAAAGATGAAATGAAGGGCGAATTTATATCAGGCCTGAGTCAGATTGATATTGATATAAACCATGATAACAGTCAGCTTGATGACAGTATGACCGTCAGAATCGATAAGAAAGAAAAAAGGCCGGATTTAGACCACATTGATGAGAACGAGTTTTCACAAAAACACATAAAAGAGACCGAACCGAGAGAATTTATGGAAAAGAATATGAAAAAACCGGCTAATCTCGGAGAACAGGAATTCCGGCTATACAGAAAACAGGCTTTCATAAAGGTTTACGGAGCGGAAGAATTAAGGAAAAAAGGCTTACTGTTTACGGAAGCGGAATATAATAAGCAGGCGAAAAAGTGGCTTACCGAAGAACCGTTTAAGAGTGTACTTGATACCATGATAAAAGAGAATTCGGATAAGGAACTTCTTGCATTAATCGATAATCATAAGGTTCCGGAAGAAGTTGCAAGAATTCAGGAAGGGCGACCGAAACAGATGAAGCATGCCGGGGAACCGGAGAAAGAAAAAGCACCGAAACTTAACGGCTCGAAGTTAAGCGGTCCGAAGTTAAGCGGTCCTAAGCCGGAAGGGATTTAAAGTTAAATGGCATTTGACGGAATAGCAGTATCAGCAGTAGTAAAAGAATTAAACGAACAACTTTCCGGCGGGCGAATTACAAAAATCGCCCAGCCGGAGAAAGAAGAAATAGTCTTAACGGTTAAGAAAGACGCAGAGTCTCTGCGTCTTTTTGTGAATGCGTCGGCAGGGATGCCGAGCATTTATTTTACCCCGGAAAACAAACCGTCACCGATGACGGCACCGAATTTCTGCATGGTCTTAAGAAAACATCTGCAGGGCGGAAGAATTCTTGAGGTGACCGAACCGGGACTGGAACGGGTGGTCAGAATTGCAGTCGAGCATCTGGATGAAATGGGGGATTTGTGTAAACGAATCCTTGTTTTTGAGTTAATGGGAAAACACAGTAATCTGATTCTGATTGATGAAAAAGATATAATCATTGATTCCTTAAAGCATGTAAG
>CADANR010000015.1:22552-31624 GCA_902789265.1 uncultured Lachnospiraceae bacterium
GGGAGAACGTATTTCATTCCGAAGACGGAAGAGAAGGCGGATCCCAAATTGCTTATGCAATCCGGACAGACAGCAGGAAACAATGCTGCAGATACAGGTGTATTGCAGACAGAGAACAGGACAAATAGCAATTCACTGAGAGTTGCATATGATTCCGCCATGGAAAAGCCGCTCCCGGTCTTTAAAAGAATTTACACATCCTTTACAGGTTTAAGTCCCCAGGTTGCGATGGAACTTTGCAATGCCGCGGGTGTGGACGGAGAGAGAGATTTCACGGCCCCCGAAGAGAAAGAGAAACTGTATCAGACTTTCTTCGAATACATGAAAAAGGTGGAGGACGGTGATTTTTCTCCTGCGATTCTTTATGAGAACGACCGAATCCGCGACTTCGAAACAGTTGATTTATCGGCATGCGAAAAGCGACGTTTTGAATCCGTATCGGAAATGCTTTATACGTATTATCACGATAAGAACAAAGCGGATGTTATGCGTTCGAAATCGGCGGATTTAAAGAAGCATATCCAGACGATTCTGGAGCGTGATTACAAGAAACTGGATATACAAAAAAAGCAGCAGTCCGATGCGGAGAAACTCGATAAGTACAAAATATACGGGGAACTTCTTACCGCATATGCCTATCAGTTAAACGACGGGGAAAGGTCCGTAAAGGTCTTAAACTACTATGATAATTCGGAGGTTTCGATTCCGCTTGACGAGAATAAATCGATCCGCGAGAATGCCGCAAGATATTACGAGAAATACAATAAATGCAAACGCACGCTCGAAGCATTGAAGGAACAGATTGCAGAGAATGAAGAAGAGATTGGGTACCTGGAAAGCATTCTTACCTATATCGGAATCGCCGGCAGCGAGGAAGAACTTTTGCAGATCCGGAGAGAACTTGCGGAGCGCGGTTTTGTAAAGCGAATCTATATGATTATTCCGGGAAGCGGCTCCGGGAACGGCGGCAGCAGAAACGGAAAGGAAAATAAGAAAAATGCATCCGGGAAAGGTCCCGTGCGTCAGGGAAAGGTGCGACCGCTCCATTATGTGACGGAGGACGGATATGATATCTATGTCGGAAAGAACAATTATCAGAATGAGATGGTAACCTTCGAAATGCAAAAGGTGTTCCGGGAGCGCATGTTGTGGTAAAATGTTCCTTTGCAAACCAGGCGGAAGAGTGGGATATGCCGGATGAAATTTTTGAACTGGCAGGTGCGCTTGCTGCCGTCAATTCCCAGAATAAGGAGATGGAGAAAGTCGAAATAGACTATCTCCGGAAGAAAAATATCAAAAGACCGAATAATGCCGCACCGGGTTTTGTTGTATATTATACAAATTACTCGCTGGTTGCAAAGACGGACTTGTCGGGATATAGTTTTAAGCAGGTGTAAGAGGAAGTGGCGCGGGACCAGGGGGGCTGTCCCCGTGGTCCCAAAGTTTATTTGACGAAATGCCTGTCAGACAGTATAATAATACGGACTATGTGTGTGTTTTTTTCAAAAACCGCTCATTTTGTTATGAAAAAAGAGATGACTGGGGGATCAGGGGATTATTATGGTAAAGAGCATGACCGGTTTCGGCCGGTATGAGTACAGCGATGAGAAATGCAAATGCAGTGTTGAAATCAAATCGGTAAATCACAGATATCTGGATTTAAGCATTAAAATGCCTAAACGTCTCGGATTCTTTGAAGCGACGGTTCGAAACGTTTTGAAAGAATCGATTAAGCGAGGCAAGGTGGATGTATTTATCACCTATGAAGATCTGGAAGAACAGAGTGTTAACATCCGCTACAACAAACAGGTTGCAGCCAAATACATGGAGTATTTAAACCAGATTGCGGAAGATTTCGGTCTGGAAAACGATACAAGAGTATCCACACTTTCGAGATATCCCGAGGTATTTGAAGCGGACGAAGCGGAAGTGGATGAAGAAGCCATCGAAAAAGTACTTACCCTTACCGCTAGAAAAGCTGCGGAGAATTTTGCGGAGAGCAGAATGCGTGAAGGCGAGAACTTAAAGGCTGACCTTCTCGGAAAGCTGGATGAGATGCTTACCGCCGTTGATTTTATCACCGAAAAATCACCGGTGATTATCGAAGAATACAGACAGAAACTGACCGCCAAAGTCGAAGAACTTTTAGGCGACAACACAGTGGATGAAAACCGCATTTTAACAGAGGTTACGATTTTTGCGGACAAGTCCTGTGTTGACGAGGAACTGGTTCGCTTAAGAAGTCATATTAAGGCTACGAAGGATACCCTTGAGGCCGGCGGAGAAGTCGGAAGAAAACTTGATTTCATTGCGCAGGAGATGAACCGCGAAGCGAATACCACGCTTTCGAAGACCACGGATCTTGAGATTGCGAATGCGGCTATCGACTTAAAGACCGGCATCGAGAAGGTGCGTGAGCAAATCCAGAATTTGGAATAATTTCAGACGCATTCGTTTGAATAATTTAGAAAAACAGTGAGGTGCGTATGGCACAGTTTGTACATATTGGATACGGGAATATGGTGAATGCGGACCGCGTGGACGCGATTGTAAGTCCGGACGGCGCACCGATTAAGCGACTTGTGCAGAGTGCCAAGGAAGAAGGCTATGCGGTAGATGCAACGCAGGGACGAAAGACGAAGGCCGTGCTTGTAATGTCCGACGGACAGATTATTCTTTCCGCGCTGCTGCCCGAGACGATTGCTTCAAGAACCGGGGAAAGCGGAAATTAATCTATACGATAAATTATCGAAGTTGCATATTGATTTATAATATTAATTCATAATATGCAAAACAAATTCGGAAAGGCAATTAAGATGACGAATCAGGGTGCATTAATTATAATATCCGGATTTTCGGGAGCGGGAAAAGGAACATTGGTGAACAAACTGATTTCCGAACATGACCGTTTTGCACTCAGTATTTCCATGACTACCAGAAATCCGAGAGAAGGCGAAGTAAACGGTCGTGAATATTTCTTTGTTTCAAAGGAAGAATTCGAGAAGACCATTGCAGAGGACGGTTTGTTAGAGCATGCCTGCTATGTCGGAAATTATTACGGAACACCGAAGGCATATGTAAAGGAACAGATGCAGAAGGGGAAAGACGTGATTCTTGAAATCGAGGTGCAGGGCGCTCTTCAGATCAAGGAAAAATATCCGGATGCGATTTTAATGTTTGTCACTCCGCCTTCCATCGAAGAGCTGAACAGACGTCTTCACGGCAGGGGAACCGAATCGGAAGAAGTCATTGAAAAGCGTCTTACCCGCGCCAAAGAAGAAGTGCACTTAATCGAGAAGTACGATTACATTGTAGTCAATGATCATCTGGATAGCTGTGTACAGAATGTGATTTCCTATATTGACGCGGCGAAGATGATGCCTTTACGACAAGTTGATTTCGTAGAACTGCTGAAAGAAGAACTTTCTAAATTGTAGTAATTAATCTCAAGCGAGTGGCTGATATGCTACAGCAACGGGCTCTATAGAACGGGAGCAAAGCGATTTTTGTGATTTATTAACAGAGTAAAAATTGCGACCCTCTACGAGACCGTGGATGTAGCATATCAACCACGATATGAGCAGGGATATATAAATTTATGGAAGAGGCATGCCCTCTTCGAAAGGAGTATTTATCATGATGTTACATCCTTCTTATTCAGACTTAATGGCTGTTGTTAACAGCGAAGTAGAACCGGGCGAAACCCCGATTGTTAACAGCCGTTATTCCATTGTTATGGCGACTTCCAAGAGAGCACGCCAGATTATCGACGGTGCTGAACCGCTTGTTAAGGCAGGTTCCAAGAAACCCTTATCCGTTGCGGTGGAAGAATTACAGGAATCCCAGATTAAAATCGTAGGGGACGACGAAGAGTAGGTTTTTTATGAAAGTTTTCTTTGCATCCTTAGGCTGTGATAAAAATCTGGTCGATTCCGAGGTGATGCTGTCGCTCCTTGCGAAGGATGGTTTTACCATTACGGATGATGAAAACGATGCCGAGATTGCGGTTGTGAATACCTGCAGTTTTATTTTGGATGCAAAGCAGGAAAGCATCAATACGATTCTGGAACTTTCCGATTTAAAGGACGAGGGAAAGCTTAAAGTCTTAATTGTATGCGGTTGCCTTGCCGAGCGGTATGCGGATGAACTGAAGGAAGAGATTCCCGCCATTGATGCGGTTTTAGGCACCATGGCAATTCCCGAAATCGTGGAAGCGGTGAAAAAAGCATTAGACGGCGAGCAGGTAGCCATCTTTCCTTCCATTGACAGAGAACTTCCCGAATTCGCCGGACGAATGGTTACGACCGGCGGACATTACGCGTATTTAAAAATCGCCGAGGGCTGTAATAAACGCTGCACCTATTGTGCGATTCCCGCCATGAGAGGAAAATACCGTTCTTATCCGATGGAGCATCTTTTAAAAGAAGCCCGTTATTTAGTCGAAGAAGTCGGTGTGAAGGAAATCATTCTGGTTGCGCAGGAAACCACACTTTACGGTGTGGATTTATACGGCGAAAAGAAGCTTCCGGAACTTTTAAAAGAGCTTTCCAAAATTGACGGACTTAGGTGGATTCGTATCCTTTACTGTTATCCGGAAGAGATTACGGAAGAATTAATTGATGTGATGTCTTCGGAGCCGAAGGTACTTCATTATCTGGATGTACCCATTCAGCATGCTTCTGATACGATTTTAAAACGCATGGGAAGAAGAACTTCAAGAGCGGAGCTCGAAGAAAAAATCGCCATGATGCGGAGGAGGATTCCTGATATCTGCCTTCGGACCACCTTAATTTCCGGTTTTCCGGGAGAAAACGAAGAAGATTTTGAAATCGTAAAAGAATTTGTAAAGAAGATGCGTTTTGACCGGCTCGGAGTATTCGCTTATTCCAAAGAAGAAGGAACACCGGCGGCGGAAATGCCCGATCAGATTCCGGAAGAAGTGAAAGAAGCAAGGCGTGACGAACTGATGTTAATCCAGCAGGAAATCGCATTCGGGAAAGCAGAAGAGAGAATCGGCGAAGAATATGATGTTTTAGTCGAAGGAAGAATTCCGGAGGACGAAGTATACGTCGGAAGAACATATCTGGACGCACCTGAAGTGGATGGTTTTGTATTCTTTGAAAGCGACCGGGAACTTGTTAGCGGAGAACTTGTACGGGTTCGGATCGTCGATTGCAATGAATATGATTTGATTGGAGAACTGTGTGATGAATTTACCGAATAAGCTGACTCTTGCAAGAGTCGTGATGATTCCGGTATTTCTGTTTTTTTTACTGAATCAGAAAGATTTTTTACCGTTTTATATTCCGGCAATTGCACCGTATTGCAAGTGGATTGCGCTGGGAATCTTTATTCTTGCTTCCATTACGGATGCGCTCGACGGTAAAATTGCCAGAAAATATAATCTCGTGACCAATTTCGGCAAATTTATGGATCCGCTTGCGGATAAACTGCTTGTAAATCTTGCCCTGATCGGCCTTATGGCACTCGGCAAGGTCAATATCTGGCTGGTCATGTTAATCATTGCCAGGGATTTTATCATCAGCGGATTCCGGCTTGTTGCAGCAGAGAAAGGAAGCGTCATCGCTGCAAGCATCTGGGGAAAAGTGAAAACCGCCGCACAGATGGTTATGGTCTGCTTCTTAATTATGGATATTTCGCAGATTCGGATTGTGGGCGTGGTATTGCAGTGGCTGGTATGTCTCCTTACACTTTTCTCGTTAATCGATTATCTGGTAAAGAACAGGGGAGTGCTTAAGGAAGTAGATTAAGTACGATAAGTTAAATAATAATACGGAAATTCATTTAATATAGAAATTAGTTTAATATAGAAATTCGTTTAAGATAAATGAACGATAAAGGAGAAGTTCAATGAATGCGGAATTTATTTTTGTCGGAACGGAAATTCTTCTTGGTAATATTTTGAATACGAATGCACAGTTTTTGTCCGAACAGTGTGCGGCAATCGGGATTTCCTGCTACTATCAGACGGTGGTAGGAGATAACAAAGAAAGGCTTAGAGATGCTTTCCTTGCTGCATGGAACCGTTCGGACTGTGTTTTTTTATCGGGAGGTTTGGGACCGACGGAGGACGATCTGACCAAGGAAACGGTTGCGGAAAGCCTGGGACTGGAACTTGTAACGGATAATAAAGTGCTGGGAAAAATCCGTGAATTCTTTGCGCGTCACGGATATGAGATGCCGAAGATTAACGAAAAACAGGCACTTGTACCGAAGGGAAGCATTGTTTTATATAACGAAAACGGTACCGCGCCGGGAATCATTATTGAAAAGGACGGGAAAATCGCAATTCTTCTTCCGGGACCCGGGAATGAATTCTGCCCGATGTATTTAAATTCCGTCAAGCCGTATCTGGAGAAAAAGAGCGGCTGCGTGATTGTTTCGAAAACCGTGAAAATGTGCGGAATCGGAGAGAGTGCCGTGGATGAAAAAATCAGGGACTTAACCGAAAAGGGAGAGAATCCGACCGTTGCACCCTATGCCAAAACGGGCGAAGTACATGTACGTATCACGGCCAAAGCGGAAACGGAAAAAGAAGCAAACAAATTAATCAAGCCGGTTGTCAGGGAAATGAAGAACCGGTTCGGTGATTTTATTTATACAACGGAAGATGAAACCACTTTGGAAAAAGCAGTTGTGGAACTTCTCTTAGCCAATCACCTGACGGTATCCACCGTGGAATCCTGTACGGGTGGTCTGGTTGCGGGGCGGCTGATTAATGTTCCCGGTGTTTCCGAGGTATTGAAGCTTTCCTATGTCACCTATTCCAACAAGGCAAAGAGAAAACTTCTCGGCATTAAGAAAGGAATTTTACAAAAATACACGGCGGTCAGTCCCCAGGTCTGCGAAGAAATGCTGAAAGGCGCATCCTTAATTAACAAGGCGGATGTGGTTGTTTCGGTAACCGGACTTGCCGGTCCGGACGGAGGAACAGAGGATACACCGGTCGGTACGGTCTATATCGGATGCTCCGTAAAAGGCAAGATTACGGTGCAAAAATATATTTTTTCAGGAAATCGTGCAAAAATCCGCGAAAATGCCGTGGCTTATGCGTTAATATTATTGAGACGATGTGTACTGGAATATTTCAGTGAGGTTACATTCGGCTCAGAGAGCTGATGACAGAGCATTGTAATTGTAAAAAGAGGGAATGAAGATGGATTACAATCAGGAAACAAAATTCATATTTTGTCCGAGATGCGGCGGCATTATGCAGCCCCCGGTTTGCAATATCTGCGGTTATGATTTAAGACCCGCTCCGGAACCTGTTTATTCCGATTTCGGTGAATTTTCCGGCGAGGGGAATGATGTGCCTGTAATGCAGGACGGTCAGGCAGATACAAATGCGCAGATGCCGGGCGGAGAAGCTTCGCAGGAGATGAATGCACGGAGCATGCCGAACCCGAACGGACAGAATCCGCAGGGAATGAATCCGCAGAATATGCCGAATCCGAACGGACAGCTTCCGCCGAATCCGCAGAATTTAAACGACCCGAACGCAAAGAAGCTCGGTGTCAATAATACGGAACCGAAAAAGAAAAAGAAAGTCTGGATTCCGATAGCGATTGCAGGTACGGTCATTCTGATTCTTGTCGTTTTATGCGGACCGGTTCTTTCCACGGTCGGTGTTCTGGGAAATCTGATTAAGACGAAAAAGACGGCACAGTTAAATCCGCCTTCATCGTCTTCTTCGAGTAAACCGAAGACATCCCAGTCGGATTCGGAAGACGATTCGGAGTTGCCGGAAAATCTGGAATATGAAATGCGTCATTTCGGAAGATTTGATCATCAGGGACTGGATACATCCTTCTATGAGAATATGGCGGATTGCAAATATACCAGTTCTTCAGGCGTATTCGACCCGTATTTAAACCAGTCCGGTCATGTGGAAACCTGGCTCGGCAGCGGTGTATTCGATAATACACACCGCAATTACACGGTGGATGAGATGGGACCGGATTATTACGAACCCTTCTGTGACGCCATTGATGAAGTAAGCTATTCGGAGCAGTATCAGGTATCGCGCAGGTATTTTTACTATGACGATTTAATGGGAAATTACCGTATTCAGGCAGCAGTGGCTTATCCTCAGTTGTCCGGAGACATTCCGAATCTGGATCAGTTGAATCAGGAGATTTACGATCGCTGCGCATCGGATTATCTGAATTATTTAAACGGTTCTTCCCCGTATTCACAGTATGTGTTCGAAAAGATTCTTTTCGCAACCGATTCGTATATTACCTACAATGACGGAAAGAAGATGAGCATTCTTCTTGACTGCGCGGTACATACGGATGATTACTGGAACTGCCTGGATTCCTATATCTATGCAATCAACGTCGATCTGGAAAAAGGAAAAATCATTGAAAATGACCAGATTCTTGATATGGATGAGGCATTTGCAAAGGAATTCCGTGAAAGATGCTTAACCCAGAACGGAAGCAATAATGCGCTGGATCCGTTGACTGATAAAGAGGTTTTGCAGTACTTATCCGATAAGGAAAATAACATCATGTTCTTTACGCCGCTCGGTCTGGAAGTCGGCATGCACTATATGAGCAAGGATGATATTTTATCCAGAGGCTGGATGACAATTACCTTAAAATACGGTGAATTCGAGAATAAAATTAAGGATCAGTCTCTTTTAAACAAGGGAAATGCCACCAGAATCAGAAACGACTTAAGATATGCGGATTTAGTCGGTGGCTGGACCGAAGTTGATGAAGATCTCGGTGCGAAAGAAGAAGAGGAAGTAAGAAAGCTTTATCCGAATTACGACTGGAGCGAGCTTAACATGGACGAGGAGCTTGCAGAACGCGAGAAAGCGAGAGAGGAAGCAGAGAAGAACAGCGGAAGTACCACGGTTAATCCGGACGATCCGGACTGGTGGGATGATTATCAGGAACTTCAGGATTACTTTAATAATCCGCAGTTATATAGTGATACTTTCGAAGCAGACCAGTATTTCAAACTGCATAAGGGAGACAGCAAGGATAAGGATAAAGATTCAGAGGAAATAGATTCGGAAAAAGATTCCGAAAAGGAAGATGC
>CADANR010000016.1:0-65012 GCA_902789265.1 uncultured Lachnospiraceae bacterium
ATACCGCCCATTGCCACTCCGGCGATTCCGATGATCAGACCGATTACCGCTACAATAATTCCGCCTTTCAAAACCTTCACGACCAGCGCACGAATATCCTTCGCCATCACGCGGGGCGGTCTTTTACGGATTTTACCTACAATCCAGGGAATTGCATCCAATACAAACCAGAATAAGAAAAGTTCCACCAGAATACCCAGTGCGCAGAAATGCAGGCCTGCTCCGAGATTGATTAAGGACGCTCTCGGCAGGGAAATCATGTGTGCGATTCCGATGCCGGCCAAAACAAGTCCTCCGAATACATTGGCTGCTCCGAATAAAACGATTCCGGCAAATAAAACCGCTATCCCGGCACCGATTACGGCAACCATACCGGCTGCAATCAGTAAAAGCACACAGAAAAGCACATACCCGCAGACTGCGAGTATGTGCTCGAATATACTTTTTTTCTGAGTATCGTTATCTGTCACCTTATCTCTCACACTTCCAGAATGCTGCGGAATATGCCGGCATCAGACTGCCGCCGCCGAAGTCATGGTTTTCACCGGTAATTAAATCTACCGCCATGCCGCAGCCTGCATCAAAGTGTGCCGTATAATCATTGGAATCCATATTGATTGCAACAAGGACTCTCTCATGCTCACTCTTTCTTTCGAAAATGCACTGCTTATTGGTAAGTACAACACTTCTGAAGTTACCGTAATTGAGTGCTTCGCTGCCTTCCTTTGCTTTCGTAAGTGCGGCAATGAAATCGGTCAACTCATTCCATTCGGGTTTCTCAAAGCATGCACGGAGTGCGGGATCGCCCTGGGATTTGTCTGCCTTGGTTCCCCACTCACTTCCGTAGTATACGCAGGGGATACCCGGCATACCGAATACCATTGCATAAACAAGCGGTAAGCATTTCGGATCCTGAATGATGCTTGCGATACGGCTTACATCATGGTTGTCCGCAAAGCTTAAAAGATGTGCACCTCTTGCAACCGCCCACTGCTGGTCTTCGAAAAGACGAAGGAGTGAATGAATGATTTCAAACATATTCGCGGAATTGAATGCGGAATGAATTCCTTTATAGCACTGATAATTGGTTACGGAATGGATATTCATCTCCTGAAGCATTCTTCCGTACTCTCCGTGAAGTACTTCTCCGAGTAAGAAGAAGTCCTCCTTCTTGGAATCGCAGAAACCGCGGAGTCTGTTTAAGAATCCGTAGTCTAAGCAGTATGCAACGTCCAAACGGATTCCGTCGATATCGAACTCATTAATCCAGCCTTCCACAGCATGGAAAATATGCTGAATCACGTCTTCGTTGTGAAGATTCAATTTTACCAAATCGTAATTGCCTTCCCAGCCTTCGTACCAGAGTCCGTCATTGTAATTGGAATTGCCGCCGAAATCAATGCGGTTAAACCAGCCGACATACGGAGAAGACTCGCGGTTGTGAAGCACATCCTGAAATGCCCAGAAGCCGCGTCCGACGTGATTGAATACACCGTCTAACACAACCTTTATTCCTGCCTCGTGAAGTGCCTTGCAAACCTTTGCAAAGTCCTCATTGGTGCCGAGACGGCAGTCGATTTTTGTATAGTCCCTTGTGTTGTATCCGTGGGTATCGGATTCGAAAACCGGCGAAAAATAAATCGCGTTGATTCCGAGTTTCTGCATATGCGGAATCCAGTCAATCACCTTTAAGATACGATGCTCCAAATTGCCGTCATTCTCAAAAGGTGCTCCGCAGAATCCCAACGGGTAAATCTGATAAAATACACTTTCATAAGCCCACATAATTTTGTCCTCCATGTTGAAAGTACTAATCCTGCCCGTTCCAAAATGCCGCGATGTGCTTCGATACCGTGTCGAGCGATACCGTTTCGTCATTTCGCATATGTTCGGGAAACAGGATCGTGTATTCCGGTTTCATGAATCTCTTCTCGAGATACAGGATAATTCCTTTATCGTCCGCAGTTCGTATCAATCTCCCCGCCGCCTGTAAAACCTTATTCATTCCCGGAATCTGATAGGCATATTCATATCCGCGTCCCGCAAAATCATCAAAATATTCTCTCATGAGTTCACGGTCCTTCGTAACAAACGGAATACCGCCGCCTACAACCAGTACGCCGATTAAATCCTCCCCGGCCAAATCAATTCCTTCGGAGAAGATTCCTCCCAACACGCAAAAGCCTACCACACTTCTTGTAACGGACGCAAGTCCTTTATGAAGCGGCAGCGCCTTTCCCTTTTTTAAATCCCCTGAAACACTTGATAATCCGGGCAAACAGAGCTGATTCCCGTCCTTTTTTTCCCCTTTTTTACCTTTCCTGCCCGAATATTCTTCTTTTATACCACTTTTTCTGAATTTTGCAAGAAATTCTTCCCGCTCAACCTCCGACATGCCCTCTGTCTGCAGGATTACGTCGAATACGATGGGCGCATATTTTTTATAAAGAATCCGGTGCACCCTCTCCGCAAAATCGAAGGAAGGGAAAAATACCATGTAATTTCCCTGATGTGCCTTCACCATCCGGTAAATATAGGCTGCTATCCGCTCGTAATTCTCATCGGTTCTCTCTTCAAAACGACTCGTAACATCCGTTGCCGTCAGAATCCGCCTGTTATTCTTCGGAAAAATCGATGCCGCAAGAATTTCGGTGTCTTCATTCGTTCCGCCGAGAAGGTCCTTATAATATTCCATCGGGAAAAGCGTTGCGGAAAACATGACACCGCCCTTTGCACGCTTGTTGCAGGCTTTTAGCATTCTTCCCGGATCCATGCAAAGCAGCTTTACTTCGGTTTTTCCATCCTCCGTAAGCCTTGCGTAAAGCTTAAATTCATCCCCGATTAACTCCCACATGCTTTGGAAATGGCTGACTTCAAAATAGAAGTTCAGAATCGCTTTCCATAATTTGTTGCCGCGTTTACGTTCCTCCAACTCCATTACTTTCTGCACAACAGCAGCAAAACGGCTCAGTGCCTTTAACTGCGGTGCAAAAAGATTCATGTCGGGATAGACATAGAAACCGTCGTCGCATTTTCTTTTCACCTTTAAAAATTCTGCCTCGCACTCCCGAAGTGTTGCGGCAATCTGACGCATATATCCTGCCGGAACCGGGAGCTTTTTCGGATGTTCCGATTCCTCTTCGATAAGGGTAGCAAGCGCCCCCATATCCTCCTTGACAAGCATAGCTGAATACATTTCCCTTGCGCGGTCCACAAGGTTATGCGCCTCATCCGTTAAGAAAAGATAATTACCCGCATTGTTCTCCGCAAAAAACCTGCGAAGATAAACATGCGGGTCATAAACATAGTTGTAATCGCAGATGATGACATCCGCAAAAAGCGATAAATCAAGGCTTAGCTCAAACGGACAGACCTGATACTTTTCCGCGTAAGCCTCAATAATTTCCCGGCTTAATTCCTCCTCCGAGGTAATGCAGTCATAGATTGCATCATTGACACGGTCAAAATGCCCGGCTGCCCTTTTACATGCAATCGGATTACAGTCCGGCTCTTCCAGAATGCAAATCTTCTCTTTCGCGGTTAATACAATACTCTTAATCTTTAAAGCATTCCTGCGGAGGAGCTTTAAGGTATCCGAAGCAACCGTACGGGTAATGGTTTTTGCCGTTAAATAAAAAATCCGCTCGGTACGACCTTCCCCGATCATCTCCACAGCCGGATAAAGCGTGGTAATCGTTTTTCCGCACCCTGTAGGTGCTTCCATAAAAAGAAAGTGTTCCGTGCAATATGCATTTCTGCAATTTTCCACAAGTTTCTTCTGCCCCTTACGATAGGCAAACGGAAACTCCATTTCCGCAATCGATGCATTCCGAAGCTTCTTCCATTCGACTTCCGCCTTCGCCCACTTGGCATACTCCTGCATCAGCTCCAGAAACCATGCAGTAATCTCTTCCCTCGTAAGCGTATTCTTAAATCTCCGGATTGCTTCTGTCTCGAAGTTGCAGTAAGTCACCTGCACCCCGACTTCACTTAATTTTTCTTTCGTTAAAACCATGTAGGCATAGCACATTGCCTGGGCAATATGCTCTCTTTTCGGTTCTTTAATAAAATCAAGTTTCCGGTAGGTTCCCTTGATTTCATCAATCGTAATGCCTGTTTTATTTGCAATGACACCGTCCGCGCGTCCCTCCACGGTGATCAGGAAATCCTCGTACGGAATCGTGATGCTCATCTTTACTTCCGCTTCATACCCGGAGCCTGCCGATTTCTGAATCTTTTTATGAATGCGTTTTCCCGCTTCCATTGCATCATCGGATCCGGCCCCTTTTAAATTGTCGATATCACCGGAACGAAGCAGGAACTCCACTAAATTCCGGACCGAAACATGAACTTCCGTCACGGATTCTTCCCCCGCTTCTTTACAACAATCAGTAAGACAATGCCGGCAACCAGACTTACACTCATCAAAATCAATCCCGGAACATTCATCAGGAATCCGTAGAATTCCGGAATATTCGCATAGAGCGTAACGAGCGTATTCGCACTCATGTGAAATAACATGGATGCGCCGAGCGAATCCGTTAAATACATCATAAGCGCCATCATCATGCCCATGAAAAATGCATAAAGCCCCTGCATGATATTCCCGTGATACAGTCCGAAAAGCGCAGCCGAGATTAAGATTGCGGGAACTGCCGGCATCCATTTGGATAAATATTTAAATAATATTCCGCGAAATGCCACCTCTTCCGCAAACGGTGCCAGAAATCCGTATCCGATTAAGGATACCCAGAGCGGAATCTTAAAGGCATCCTCCGAGGAATACATCGCACTCTCCGGCATCACATTTTCCCAGGGAATCACCGCGAAAATCCGGTTTAGGAAATATGCGATTCCGAGTGCAATCATGATGACACTTAACGCAAGCAGAAGGCTGCTCAACGCATCCGTTTTTTCTCCGGAAGTTTCACTCCCGGAAACCCTCGGAATCAGTTTCCTATGATCTTTCGGTAACAGAAAGAATACCACCGATCCGCATACCAAATATGCAAGGATTCCGACATATCTCATGGTATTCCCCTGCAATCCGAATACTGCAACGATCAGTGAGAAACTGTAGTACAAAAAGAAATACAACGACAGAAGCTGTATCATCTTTAGTACTTCCTGCCAGAAGGAGAGCTTCTTATTCAATTTATCTCTTTGATTTTCTTCCATCTTTCTTTGTATTCCGTTTTCCGCAACTTATATTTTTGCGAATCAACCGCACATTAATCAATTATTTATTATTGTCGCACCCCATACGGAATACAGCACCGCCTCTTTCACATGTTTCCCTTCGAGTTTCTCAAGTGCCTCAGTATAGTAGTCAAGCTGCACATGATACTTCTGCATCAGTTCTTCCGGTGAGGCGTGGTCCGTCTTGTAGTCTAAGAGAACCAGTTCCCCGTCCTCTTCAAAGTATACATCGATTACGCCCTGAATGAGTACCTTTTCTTCCTCCGGGAAGGAAGGATCCAGGCGGGATGCCGGAAGTGAAAAGACGAAGGGCTGTTCTCTGAAAAGCTTTCCGGCCTGACCGGCCTTCATCATCCGGTATGCGTAATCCGTCAATAAGAATTCTACTACATTTGCCGGACGAAGCAAATCTCTTTCCTCTGCGGAGAGTTCGAAAGAAGCGGCAAACCGTTCTGCCTGGCTCAGTACAATGCCTTCAAGCGATATCTTTGCATCCTCTTCTTTCATTGCGGAAGTGTGAAGACTCTCCAGGATTCCGGCAACTTCGTTAAAATCAAGAAGCTGCATCATGCGGTGGAAGGCAGAACCGATTTCAGCACCGCTTATAACCTTTTCCTTCTTTTTTATAAACTCCGGAATAATCGGAACGAGCGCTTCTTCTTTTTTCTTTCCGGATTCAAATAAGTCAGCCTCTCCTTCCGGTTCCTCCCGGTAAGCGGCTCTCTTTAATTCGGAGACGGTTGTCTTTTTATATATATTTTCAAGGTTCGCATGAGGATATTCGAAGAAAGAGAGCTTCTCCGAAGCAGGAACTGCTTCCAGTTCTTTTCGTAACGCTTCCTTGCTGTTTTCTGCGTTGCCCGTTTCGTCGCTGCCAAGTTCTTCACTTCCGGCTTCTTTAATGCCGGCTTCTTCGCTTCCGGTTTCTTCCTCATCGGACTCCGGCTGAAAGAAATTAAGATCGAATAAGTCCGGATTACGTTTTGCCTCCGGATAGAGAAAACTTAAAAATGAAGCTGCTCCCAGAATTTCATACTCGTTATATTTTCTGTTCGGACCGGCAGTGTCACTTTCCTCAAGCAGCTTATCCGTGGGACTTCCGATCAGAATCAGCTTTTCCTTCGCACGTGTCATTGCCACGTAAAGAAGTCTTAAATCCTCTCCCCTTTGTTCTACCCTGCTCCGGTACAGAATCATGTTTTTGGATAATGTCGGGTGTTTTACCCGCTTTTCCAAATCCGTATAATCCATTCCCATTCCGATTCCGGTCTCTATGACCAGATCATTTTTATCGGCGGATTTATTTAAGTTTTCCCCTAAGCCCAGCAGGAAGCAGACCGGAAATTCCAGTCCCTTGCTTTTATGCATGGTAAAAATACGTACAACATTGGCATTCTCATCCAAAAGATTGGCCTCTCCGAAATCAATCTCTTTTTTCTTCATGGTTTCGATATACTGCACAAAAGTAAAGATTCCGCTGTATCCGGTTGCGGAGTATTCCCTTGCTTTTTTAAGGAGAAGCTTTAAATTCGCAATCCGGATTTCCCCCATTTTCATGGCACGAAAATGGTCAAAAATTCCTTCCTCTTCCACAATCTGTAAAAGAAGCTCATAAACTCCGACTCTTTCGCTTAAGGTTCTGTATGCATTTAAGCGTTCAAAAAATGTACGAATTTTTCCTTTTAATTCTTCTTCCCCGCCGGCCGTAAGATACTCTTTCATGGCATCGTAAAGAAGCAGTTTTTTCCGTCCGCATTTGATTTCGGCCAATTCCGATTCCTTAAACCCGCCTACAAAGGAATGAAGAACGCCTAATAGCGGAACATCCTGCAAGGGATTGTCGATGACGGAAATGAGATTCAGCATAAGCTGTACTTCCGATGTGGAGAAATACCCCTCCTTGGAAAGCACCACCGTGGGAATTCCCATGCCCTCCAGCACGTTTTTTATAACATTCGCCCTCTTGGCGGTTTTCCGAAGAAGAATAATCATATCCGAAAAATCAACCGGTCGCAGCACGGCTTCTCCGTCTTCTCCCTTTCCGGTTACCGTAAAGCCTTCTGCTTTCATTTCAAGAATGCGCATTCCGCATGCATACGCCTCTTTGGCAATCGCATTCTTATTCTCGAACCCTTCCCAGCCTTCTTCCGAAATCAGGATCAGTTCCGTGCTGTTTTCTCTCTCTTTCTTCTCCGGATAGGAAGCACCGGGATTCAGTTTTGCATTCTCATCATAATCGATCTCTCCGACCGCACGGATCATCGAATCTTCAAAAACGCGGTTAACGGAATTAATCACCTCCGTCCTGCTTCTGAAATTTTGCGATAAATCAATTCTGATATCGCGTTCCTTCACATCCGCCAAATCTTCTTCCGGCGAAACGCTTCTGTATTCATCATATTTCTTACGGAAAATCTCCGGGTTAGCCATTCTGAATCGATAGATACTCTGCTTCACATCGCCTACCATGAAACGGTTTCCTGAATCTTTCGTAATATTCGCAACCGCATTTAACAGCGTTTCCTGAATGAAATTGCTGTCCTGATATTCATCCACCATTACCTCATCGAAATACTCCCTGTAGGCAATTGCGGTTTCGCTTGCGACATATTCTTCATCCTCTTTTTTCAAAAGGATTTCGAGTGCGAAATGCTCCATGTCGGAAAAATCGATAACATTTTTCTTTTTCTTGTTTGCAGCATAAGTATTCAAAAGCATTTCCGAAAGATCAAGAAGGCTCAATATGACTTTGGAGGATTCAAGCTCATCATGAAGAATCGTATCATAGGAATATAAATACATATTCTCCCGGATACTGTTTGTTTTCGGATTATAGGATTTGTTTCCGTAAATCCTGTTTTTCCGGGAGTTTCTCAAAATCCCCAGGGACTTCCGGTAAGCTGAATCAACATGCGCCATTGCACCGCCCGGCATACTTGGCAGCGCGGTCTCTTTATGAATCTTATTTCTCTCACGCATGGTACCTGCGGAAAGAAGTTTTTCCACATAATCCTTATCCGCTTCAAACACCTTGATAATCTTTTGCAGTTCTTTTTTGTTCTCTTCATCCAGATTTGCATTTAAATCAATCAGTGCATCCTTTATCCCCTGAAGACTCTCTCTTAAAACCTTCGTTTCAAAATCAAAGGACTCTTTGAATAACCTGCTGTTTTCCGGATCTTTTCCGTTTTTGGAAACCAGCTCCCGCATTTTTGCAATCCAGTCTGCAGGGAACGGCTGCGCCTGCGCCACATCATGGATTTTCCGGATCAGTTCCCTGACCTTTTCATCGTTTATTTCACAGTCCCTGGTTTCCAAAAGCATTTCGTAATCTTCCGGTTTTTCCTTCTGCATTTTAAGAATCGCTTCCTCCAGGGAATCCTCTAAAAGAATCTTTCCCTCTTCCGAAGACTGCACACGAAAAGAAGGATCGATTCCGATTCTGTCAAAATGATTCCGAATTAAGTAAAGGCAGAACCCGTGGATTGTCATAATCAGCGCGGAGTTCACAAGGGTATACTGCTTCCTTAAATATTCGTTTCCCGGATCTTTTTTCAGTCTCTCCCCTATTGCTTTTCCGATACGTTCCCGCATTTCTGCTGCCGCGGCTTCGGTAAAAGTCACGATTAACAGACGGTCTATGGAGACCGGATTCGTTTCATCCAGAAGGCGGTCCACAATCCGCTCCGTCAGTACCGCGGTTTTACCGCTGCCTGCTGCCGCGGAAACCAGAACATTTTTATTTCTTGCATCAATGACCTGCTGCTGGGCAGGTGTCGGTTTGAAATCACTCATACTCTTATTCATCCTCGCCATTACCGTCTACATCATCTGCTTCTTCCGTATCCCCGGCATCAATTACCTTACCGTCCAAGGAGCGTTTCTTATACCCGTATGCACGTGCATCGAATCCGCATGCCCCTTTGTAAATACAGAATTTGCATGCATCATATTTGGAACCTGCACTGAGCGGTGAGATTCCGATTTCACCGTCTAAAATCTCACCTGATAATTTAGCAACCGTCCCGTCCGCCTCGGAAAGAATCTTTTGCATCTCCTCTTCCGATTTGACACTCTTCTTCGTATTCCCGTTTATTTCCTGTGACGCCGTATAACTGACAGGCACCTTTTTGCTTTTTGCACTTTTCGGACGGCTGTCTTTATTTTCAAGCAGGTCAAGATTCGTTCCGTCATCCACAAAGAGTCCCTGCGGTCTTAATTCCTGCTCTCTTAAATCCTTCAGTTTTTCCGCATCTTCCTCGGTGGATGAAAGAATCGGATCGTACATGTGATAATAAAACATGGCACCGGGTTTAAACTGTTTTTTCTCATCGGGGCTTAACTTCTTAAACTGCCGGATGGCTTCGTTTAAATATACTGCCGTCTGCAGCTGCACTCCGGCATGGAAGAGTTCCTCACTGAAATCCTTGCTTCCGGATTTATAATCCACGATTTTGACATAGGTTACATCATTCTCTTCCGCGATATCAATCCGGTCGATTTTGCCGTGAATTACAACTTTGCCTTCTTCTGTCTTTTCTTCTGTCTTCTCTTCTTCTCCCAGCTTCCTCTCAAACGGCTGCTCGAATAAAACGGGTTTGTATTTCCCGCCTTCCAACTGCAATTTTAAGGTATTCACGCTCCGTTTCATAATCCGTTTGATCCGTGCCGTCAGATACGGATTCTCGGAAATAATCAGGCGCAGTCCTTCCTCAATGTCGGCTATTTTTTCCTCCACGATGGTATCAATAATTTCATTTACGCGTTCTTCCGTTACGGTAGCGAAATCTTCTTTATTCTCGATACAGTATTTGCCGAATGCATCCAGTACGGCATGCTTGATATTTCCGGTATCGGAGGAGGCGATTTCTCCGATTTCCCGCTCGGTCAGCCTAAGACCGTAATCCAGGAAATGCTTGTAAGCACAGCCGGAGAAATTTTCCAGGGACGATACGGAGCATTTAAAGATCCTTTCCGCCTGCATGAAAATCTTCTCCGCAATCTCTTTCTTTAATTTCGAATCGGAGGATGTATAGGAGTCAAACGCATTCGTAACAGTATCCGTAAGCCATTTTTCATTTTCGGAATCGGCTTTTAAACATGCGTATAATTGAAAGAGATTCTCCTTTTCCTCTTCCGTTATTTTTCCCGCAACCGCGTTTCCGAGAAGAATTGCAAACTCCTCGCGAAGGTCGCGGTTGGAAAGAATGATTTTACTTTTAACTTCATCCTTTACTTCCAGCAAGGGGAAGAGTTTTTTCAGTTCTTCGATTAAATAGGACGGTTTCTTACTGTCTCCCGCTTCCGTTACGCTAAGATAAGAAAGAAAGACCTCTTCGGAAGGCTTCGTAAGAATCTGGTATAAATAGAGCTGCTCCGCAAAGCTTTCCATTGCCCTGTTCGGCGCAAGTTCCATTCCCTGCTCCATCAGGGCGCTTCTTTCCATATCGGATAAAAGTCCGCCGCCCGCACCGGTTCTCGGAATATTTCCGTCATTCACCCCGAGGAAGAATAAAACCTTGATATCACTGAAACGGCTGCGGATCAGATCGCAGACCGGCAGAACATCCACGCTTTTCGGGATAATACCGATCCGGATTTCCGAAAAACCGGTATCCAGGATTTCCGACAGCTCCTCTATGGTAATCACTTCATCACCGATTAGGGATGCGATTCTGTCAAATAAATCCATAACCGCCTGATACGCCTGGGAGTATTCCAGCGCCTTTTCCGGATTGTTTTCTTTTTCAAAGCTTTCGGTTGCGGCTTTCAGTTTCTCCTGACATTTTTCCCGAAGAAGAATCGTATAGACTGCAGTAAGCCATTCCTTTGCCGTAACGTCTTTTCTGTCGCTTAATTCTTCAAGCGGACGCATAATCCCCACAAAGCGATATCTCACATTGTTGATGCGGTTTAATGTTTCAAACCTTTTGTCCTTCTTTTGTTCTTCCGGCAGATCGCCCGTAGCACGATACATTCCGACCGTAAGGGATTTGTAATTCTCCCGGTACATGGATTTCCCGCGGATTCTTTTTGCCAGAATATAATTATCGAAAAGATCCGTATCTTCCCTTTCAAAGCCGGAAAAAGGACTCTTCAAAAATGCACAGACGTCACGGTATGCATACCCGTTTATCAATACATCCAGAATCGAAGAAATATAATTTACAAAAGGATTCTCCGTAAGGGAAGTTGTCGCATCCATGAAAAACGGGATCCTGTATTTCGCAAATTCCTGCTTCAGGTTCTCCGAATATCCGGGAAGGTCTCCCAAAACCACCGCCATATCACGATAGCGGTAGTTCTTCTTTTCAATTAAATCAAACATCTGCCGGCACATGATTTTTATTTCATGGGTTTCATCCTGTGCCTTGGTAATATGGATTTCTTCCGGTGGGTACGGATAATCCGCCTCCGTTTTACGGAAGATATTTCTCTCTAAATAAGCGACGGAAGGCGCAGCCTGAAAACGGTGCGCATCTTTCCTATACTCCGGATGTTCCACCTTAATCTGCCTTTCCTTCGCAATCTTCGTAAGATCCCTGACCGTCTTTTCGCTTAAATAAAAAAGCTTCGTGAAATCCGTTTCTCTGTCCGGATCTCCCGCTTTCTGCCTGTCTGTTTCGATGAGTTCCAGGCCGTAGGGAAGGGTGATGATGACATCCTTCGCATTCTCAAGGAGGGCTGCAATAACCTGATTCTGAACCGGTGTAAAGCCGGTAAACCCGTCAAATACAATCGTGCTTTTTTTCACCTGTTTTGAAAGCGGAATCCGTTCCGCCAGACAGTAAAGCGTATCTTCCCTCGTCGTATATTTCTCCGACAGAGATTTTTCAAAAGCCCTGTATAAAAACAGGAAATCTTCCAGCTTGTATTTCAAAGCAGGATTCACTTTTAAGGTTTCAATCGCCTTTTCCAGATCATTCGGACGGATTCCGTACTGCATGAATTCCGAAAGAACGGATTTTACCTCCGCAACATAACCGGGCGTATGAATCCCCTTCTTTAAAACCTTTAAGTGTTCTTCACTCTCCTGAATGACACGTCTGAGAATCAGACATTTCCCGAGGTCGTCAAGCAGGATTCTCTCCGGTCTTCCTACCTCGGAAAAAATCCTGTGCGAAAGTCTTCCGAAGCTCAACACATCGACATTGAGAATCCCGCCGTTCGGACTCATTGTCGCCATAATTCGCTGGGTTTCCAGCGTAAACTGGTCCGGAACAATCAGCATATACTCCGAGTCTCTGTGAACACCTGCCTCCTTCAGTAAACATTCCTGTACATATGTGCTTTTTCCGTAGCCGCTGGGACCTAAGATAAATCTAAGTGACATTTGATTACCTCCTTATAATCGAGTAGGGAAGAATTTATTCGCACCCTACTCGCGTACAAGCACTTAGCGAATTTACGAGCTTAGTGCTTGTTACTAAAAGACGCTTAGCGTCTTTTTGAGTGCATGGCCCACGTTTCTGCGTAGCAGAATAATTACCTTACGTGGGCCTGCGCATTATAAAACCGCTCTTAATATTATACCAATAATAAGAGCGGTTTACATGCAACTAATTGTTGTATTTATTTGGCAAAAATCCTTATATTACTGAAGTGCATCGCAGATTGCCGCGTAAAGGCCTTCGATATTATCCAGTCTGATATCGTTGAAAATCAGTACATACGCAAGCAGCAACAGATTGTTATCCACTCTTGCGCTCTCATAATCATTCGCCCTGCAGAATTCAAGGGAATAGATACTGATCTGCTTTCTTGCATATTTTACACGGGTTCTGACAACTTCAATATCGCACTGCAGGTATTTCTCCAGGCTTTCATCATCAAATCCGTCATAAAAGTAAGCAAGGCCGGTAAGCGCATGCACCGGATCAAGTGTATTAATATAGCTTGCCGCAAGGTTTGCGATTTCGGATTCCAAAAGGGTATTGTTTCCGCGAATATACTCTTCCACGCCGGGATATTCGTCATATTCCCCGTTTTCCTCACCGATTAACTGATTTGCGCAGTTAACGTTTACCCAGTCTACGAGGTGCTGATAAAGAATATCGTTATACCATTTGGTTGTATTCTCCGGTTTATCCAGCTTGTCCAGACGAATGAACATCGCCTTGTAGATTTTAATCATCATTCTGGCGGTTTCTTCCTCGTTGCCGATTACAAGCTTGGTATGAAAATACATATCGTTTACGGTATTGATGTAGAATCCCTGAAAAGCATCCACATCACCTGCAAGCAGGCGTTTCATTACCATACGAAGTTCATAGGTAAATACCATTTTCTTTTCTCCCTTTAAAAAACTCCCCCTGTGTTTATGTTAAAATTCTATAAACACACCCACTAATATTTTATCAATTTCCTGTTATTTTGCAATTCCTTTTTCATCTTTGGCCGGGGAAAGTAGTCTGATTCGCATTTTTCCCTGAAAGTATCACTGTTTTACCGCAAAACCCGTTACGCCTTCTCAACCACTGAAATTCCGAAGGATCCGGGGCCGCAGCTGATGGCCACAACGGGCGAGGTCTGTACAAAGTAAATCGCGTTAAACTGCTCTTTTTTCTCGATTTCCGCACGAATCCATTCCATTTCCGTCTTGCTTAAGCCCACATGATTGACAAAAAGAACAATGTGATCCGCCCTGAAGCCGGAAAGACTCTGATTGATATACCGTTTCCAGACTTTTTCACGGGATCCCATGAGCATGCCCTTTGAAACGATTTTTCCTTTCTGCATATAGGAAATCGGGTGTAACATAAGCGCATTCATAAATCTTGCATAGCCCTTGGAAGCCTGTCCGGATCTTGCGAGATAGTCGAGATTGTCCAGCATAAAGCTTGCATGAATTCTTTGATAAAGTCTTTTTTCAAGTATGGGAACAATTTCATTCACTCCCATGCCTGCCTCTGCCATACGGGCTGCCATCAGTGCCATAAGTCCCTGTCCGCAGGACATATGACGGCTGTCAACCACCGTAACGTTATCAAATGCGCCGGCCGCTTCCGTTGCAATCCTAAAAGAACCTGTCTCGAAGGAAGAAGATAGGGAAATATGAATGACATTATTTGCATTGGCCAATGCTCCCGCAAAGAAATTCTCATATTCCGCAACACTGGGAGAAACTGCAGTCACCGTTTTATCGGATTCCTCCATATAACGGATCATTCCCGGTGTATCGATCTCGATTCCCTCACGGAAAATACCTTCCTCCGTCTGCACCTTGTGGGCAAATACCACGATGCCGTATTTTTCAATCAGTTTCTTCGGAAGATCACAGGTACTCTCTGTAGTAATCACAAGCTTTCTCTTTCTGCTGGTTTCATCAAGCCACGAGATTGTTTCCGTGCTCTCCATACCTGTTTGGTCAAGGACCTTAATTAAATTCTTCGGAATCTGCTTATAAACCTCGGATTCCAGATCGTCTCCGGTTACCGGTTTCACAAGATACCCGTTAAAGCCCGCAGTTGCATAAAGTTTCCGGTTTTCCGCACCGGCATTGGCGGTTAAGATTACGATATTCGTTTCTTTGTTTTTTCCGCCGACCTGGTTACGGATTGCATGGAAGGCTTCGATTCCGTCCATTTCCGGCATTAAGTGATCCATAAAAATCAGATCGTATTTCGTATCCAGTGTTTTTTCCAGTGCCGCCTTGCCGCTCTTTACGGTATCAATCTGCATTCCGGTATCCCGAAGCAGTTTGGTAACCACCAGAAGGTTGGATTCGTTATCATCCACTACGAGAAGCTTTGCATCAGGCGCTTCAAAGCGTTTCTTGTATTCGGTTCTCTTCTCGAGCTTATGACGTTTTTCGTAATTGTATTCACCGATTTCTTCTTCCGTTACCGCCTTTTGCGGAATCTCTACCACAAAGGTGGAACCCTTGGTATAAACGGAGTTTACGGTTACCCTTCCGCCCATTAAATCCAGGAACTGTTTCACAATGGATAAGCCTAACCCCGTTCCTTCGATATGTTTGGTATTACTTTCATCCACACGTTTGAATGCCGTGAAAAGATAGGGAATATCCTCTTTCTTGATTCCCATGCCGGAGTCTTCAACCGTGTAGATCATATTGACCACGCGATCTTCCTTCTTTTCACATTCCACGGATAATTTCACATATCCTTCTTTGGTATATTTAATCGCATTATTTAAGATATTCATGAGAATCTGCTTAATGCGGACCTCATCGCCTTTCAGACGGGCAGGAACATCCGGGGAGACATCAATGCGGAATTCCAGATTTTTCTCCTTGGAACGAAGCCACATCATGCCTACAATATCCGAAAGCATGCTGCCGGTTTCATATTCCTCTTCCAAAAGCTTCATATCACCGCTCTGGAACTTGGACATATCCAGAATATCGTTAATCGTATTAAGGAGCATCTTTCCGGCGGAACGGATATTGACCGCATCCTCGGCAATTTCGTCGCTGATATTCTCCCTCAGGATCATTTCGTTTAAGCCGATAATGGTATTGATCGGGGTACGGATTTCATGGCTCATGCTTGAGAAGAACTTGTTCTGGGAAGCCACAAGTCCCTTGATTTGCTCGCCCTGCGCCTTCAGTTTTTCCATCTGCTTCATGTTGAGTCTGCTTTCAACCGTGATTACGATTGCAATATCCGCTGCTATCAAAATCAATGTCGAAATATCAATCACGTAATACATCACACCGCTGACCGGCGTAATGAATTCCGGGAAAAAGAAGGAAAGCACATAGCCTGCAATGGTAATCAGTATTTCCAGGACGGAAAAGGCAATCCTTATTCCACCCTCTAAAAGCATATTGATGATAAAAATATTAAAAATAAACCAGATCGGGCCGCTTCCTTCCACACCGCCGCCTTTAAAGAAAATCATCGGATAGAAGACAAAGCAGATCAAAATGTTGGATAAAATTGCTCCGACTTTTAACCGTTTTGTCTTTAATGTTACGACACCGATTATTATATGGAGAATCATGACTCCCGCCATAGAGAGAAACAGTATCATGCTCCTTGAGAAAATCAGTACTTCGACGGACAGCACGAACAGAATGCATAATGTCATGACAGTGCTCATTGCATATAATCTGCGGCGGATGTCCAGTTTGTCGTTATAAAGGTATTCCTTTATTTTTTTTATCATTACTGATCACCTCCTTCTGCAGGAGTAAATTCCAGCACTTCGTCGTCCGCTCCGAATTCAAGCGCGTCAGCATCCGAATCCTTCCCGTATTCGGATTTTTCATCTTCTTCGCTTGCACTGAATTCAATGACCTCGTCGCCTGAAGCACCAAATTCAAGCACATCTCCGTCTGCGGCATTAAATTCAAGCACATCAGATTCCGAACCGTCCGCGGGCGAATCCGCAAATGTGATATTAAGATTCAGAAGACCGGAAATAAATAATGCGGTTTCCTTACATTGATCTACTACAGTCCCGTGATTTGTAGTGATATAGGCATCATCCAGATTATGAGCCGCCTCTTCAAGTTTCCTTGCTTCTTCGGAAAGCTGCGTAAACCCGATCATCTTCGTATTGCTCTTTGTAGAGTGAATCAGGACCTCGTAATTCTTATAATCCCTTTTCTCAAAGAATCCGTTCAGCTTGTGAATTCTCTCATCCGCACCTTCGGCAAACTGTGTTAAAAGCTGTGCATACAGTTCATCATCATCGGAAAAATAGCCCATGGCAGCTTCCGTGTCCACACCATGTGCTTTTAAGCTTTCCTTCACCTTTGCAAAATCATTTGCACTGCCGTCCTCTGTGGAAACTTCCGCAGAAGGTCCGAATTCCAATGCTTCCGTGGAATCCTCTTTTGCAGTGGTTTCCGGTACTTCAGAAGAATTCTCTTTTGCGCCGAATTCCAAAATCCCGGAAGAATTCTCATCTGCCGGCTCTTCTGCGGTATCTTCCTCCACATAGGAAATCAGATTCTTCGGCAGGACTCTCCGGATGGTACGTTCCAGTTCCTCGATTTCAATGGGCTTCGATACGAATCCGTCAAAGCCCTCCGATAAGAACATCTGCTTTGCGGAGCTCATGGCATTTGCGGTAAGCGCAATCATCGGTGTTTCGTGATTTACCCCCTTTACATCCGAGCGGATTTTCTTCATGGCTTCCACACCGTCCATTCCGCCCATCATATGATCCATGAAAATCACATCAAAGCCCTTGCCTCTGCAGAATTCCACCGCTTCATACCCGGAGGAAGCCGTATCTACAACCATTTCGTAGCGTTTGAAAATACTCTTTGCAACCACCAGATTCATCGGTTCATCGTCTACTACAAGAGCACGCACACCATATAATTTCATCTCCCCTTTTCCGGGACGGTCCTCGTCATTCTCGGCATTGATACTTGCAATAACGGGGAATGCATAAAAAGGCTTTTCCATCTTTTTGATTCCGGATCCTTCCGGAAGAACGTCACTCTTGTCAGAGAGCAGAAAGATTTTCATGATTCCTGCCATTTTCTCAAGAATTTCCTTATCCGCCGCGTATTCATCCGCACCGATAAAAAGATGCGTAATACTTTGCTCTGTTGCCGCTTTTACAAGCTGATCCCTGTTATCCACCCTTAGGATGTCAATACCGAGTCCTCTGGACATACCGAGTGCCTGTGCATTGTAGTATTCACGCACCGTAGGATTCGAGAGATTTTCAAAATGCATGTAAGTACCAAGAACCACTTTTTTTCCGGCCGGTACGGACATGCAATATGCCTCATCCACAACGGTCTGCGGGATGCTGACTCTGACCGTTGTTCCGACGCCCTCCTGGCTTGAAATGGTCATAAATCCGCCTAAGAGTTCCACAAAGCCGGATACAATGGGAAGTCCCAGTCCCAGACCGCTTGAAGTTCTTGCCCTTCCGGAGTCCGACTGATAAAAGCGTTCCTTCACACGCTCTAACTCTGCTTCGGACATACCGATTCCGGTATCGGAAACTTCAATGATAAGATTGACTCCGTAGGGCTGAGGATCTGATGAGATCTTTAAATATACACCACCGGTATTTGTATATTTCATGCCGTTTGAAACAAGTGCCTTAATAATTTTTTTCAATTTTGCAACATCGGTATTCATGACTTCCGGAGTACGGCTGTCAATATCAATAACAAGCTCTACTCCCTCTTTCATCATTTCCCGAATGTCCGTCATGATATCATTCATCATGGAGGACATCATATAATCCTCACAGTTTTTGACGGCATTTCTGCGGTCAATTTCAGAGAAATCCAGAATATCCCCGATCTGATCCGCAACCTTTCTTCCCGCGGAATGCACCGCAATCATGTTTTTCTCGATTTCCGGATTTTTCTCCTGATCGATGCAGACTCCCGAAAGGCCGATAATTGCGTTCACCGGGGTTCTGATTTCATGGGAAACATTGGCAAGAAAGTCATTTAAGCGTTCGGTGGAATCCTGGAGATCATCAATTTCCTTCGCGGATGCGTCCATGATATCTTTCCATTTCTGCACCGTGTTAACGGAAAACCATGCAATCATTGCCATGACACAGTAATGCATTACCGTGCGGGCAATCAGGAGATTATCAAACTGCGTCTCTCCTTCCAGCACGAGCTTTATAATATCGTATGTCATGGTGATGTAATAAGTGACAAGACAGAGAATAATCGTTCCTTTCATCCCTGCGGTGATAAAAAGAACCATTAAAGATGCCATTACAATGGCAAGATCGTATGTTGAAGTAAGGTGGGTGCCGTATATGAAATACGTGACCATCATGAAGGATGCTATCAGCCAGATGCGCTGTCTGGGTTTGAAAACGCCTCCGATATAAAGCGCCCAGGAAGCAACAACGGCTCTTTTCAGACTTAAGCCCCATAAGTCCCCCCTTATGTTACTCCGAATCATAGATTATATCTTTTTTCCCCGGTACCGCTTTCTGAGAATGGAAAGTTCAAGAATGTGATTGACGCGGACTCGTAATACTTCGTTGATAATCGGCTTTTTGATAAAATCAAGCGCCCCCATGTTAAGACCTTCCTGCTCGGTTCCGTCATCCGTATCGGCAGTTAAGAAGATCACGGGAACCCTGCCGATGTCACCGCCGATTTCTTTGATTTTATTCATTACCTCAAAGCCGTCCATTCCCGGCATTTTGACATCAAGAAGAATGAGATCCGGAACTTTTTCCACTTCATTGACATAGTTCATGAAACTCTCTCCGTCGGTAAATGTCTCCACTTTAACACCGAATTCGGTCAGTGCATTTCTGGTAGCGGTTAAGACCATCTCATCATCATCCACAACGGCAATGACCGCGGTAATTTTATCAATCGTGGAATCCCCTTCATTCCGGATAAATTCCTTTTCATAGGTAATTTCGGGAGATGCGCTTCTGTTTGCCTTCCAGGAAGCAATGATTTCGGTAATCACCTTATCCACGAATTCCTCACGGATATCGGTGATGATGACATAGTACTGATTAAAGCGGCTTCTTGTAAGCAGATCGGATTTCCTTAAGTTTTCCCGGATATGATTGCCGAATTCATCACAGAAATCATGATAATTTTCTTCGTGCATTTCTTCCGGCTTATGCAAGGTAAAAAGCACCTTGCAGGAGTTGATGTTATTGCGGATAAAATAGCGGTTTGCGAAACGATAGACATGTGTAAACGCATCCATGTCAAGCTGCAGGGCCACATTGGTAATGTTTCTCTCGGCTAAAATCTCGGAAATTCCTTTGATGTCCATATCCGGAGAATTCGACTCTTCTTCTGCCAAAGCTCCCGTGGTATAGAGGGAATACCCGTGTTTTCCGTTCTTTTTTACAACGTAAAGGCATTTGTCGGCAAGTTTTAAAAGAGAAGTATAATCGTTACCGAACCTTGGAACAAAAATGGCTCCGACAGAGGTTCCGAGCGGAATATTCATATCCTCGCCCATCATCTCACGCGCGGATGCCAGCAATTTTTCATTTAAAATCCGGGTGATTTCCGCTACATCCTCTTCCGTTTCGGTACCGGCCGAAAAAGCAACAAACTCATCTCCTCCGATACGACCGTAAGTACTTCCCTTCGGAAGCGTTTCTCTGATAATCTTCGCAAAGCTGATTAACACCTTATCGCCCATCTCATGCCCGTAGAGGTCATTGACAAGCTTAAAGGAGTCAAGGTCAATCATCATAAGGGTTCCGACACCGAGAAGACATACCTGTGAAAGCATGGAATTGGAAGCTGCTTTATTTAAAAAGCCCGTCAGTTTGTCAATCGTTGCTTCATTCTTTAAGCTGTTCATTTCCTTCTGCATCGAAATGACATTGTCGATTCTTCGAAGCAGAACTTCGGGATTAAACGGCTTTCTGATAAAGTCGGAAACTCCGACCTCAAAACCCTTGGATTCGGTTCCCGTTTTATCGTCCGCGGTTAAAAAGATTACCGGCGTTTCGGAGATGCCCTTTGATTTTTCCAGCTTCCGAAGGTTTTTCAGTGTCTCGAAACCGTCCATTTCCGGCATCATGATATCCAGCAAAATCAGGTCCGGCGTGCCGTGCTCGGTAATGTAATTAAGCATTGCCTGACCGGATTTCAGCGCGGTTACACGCATATTGTTTTTGCTTAAAATGGTTCCCGCCATCTGCAGGTTTGCCATATCATCATCGACAACCATAATCCATTTTGCCATTTCCGTCCCCTCCTTCGCTCAAGGTGCCATTATTCAAGCTCGAACGCACCTGTGTAAAGCTGGTAATAAGTACCCTTTTCGGCAATCAGTTCCTTATGAGAACCTCTTTCGATAATGCGACCGTGATCAAGCACCATAATCACATTGGAATTCTTAACCGTGGAAAGTCTGTGCGCGATAACAAATACCGTTCTGCCTTCCATTAACTTATCCATACCGCGCTGTACGATGGCTTCGGTATGGGTATCGATTGAGGAGGTTGCCTCATCCAGAATCATAACCGGCGGATCCGCAACGGCTGCACGGGCAATTGCGATAAGCTGCCTCTGCCCCTGTGACAGATTCGCACCGTTATTGGTAAGCATGGTGTCATATCCTTCCGGCAGACGGCGGATAAAATCATCGGCGCCGGCAAGCGCTGCTGCCTTCCGGCATTCCTCATCCGTCGCATCCAGGTTTCCGTAACGGATATTCTCCATAACCGTTCCGGTAAAGAGATTGGTTTCCTGTAAAACAATGCCGAGGGATCGTCTTAAATCTGTCTTCTTAATCTTGTTGATATTAATTCCGTCATAGCGTATTTTACCGTCCGCAATATCATAGAAGCGGTTGATTAAGTTCGTAATTGTCGTCTTTCCGGCACCGGTCGCACCAACGAAGGCTACCTTCTGACCGGGCTTTGCATAAACGGAAACATCGTAAAGAACCTGATGTCCTTTTTCGTATTCGAAGTCCACGTCAAAGAGTCGTACATCACCCTGCAGTTTCGTATAGGTAAGCGTTCCGTCGCCGTGAGGATGCTTCCATGCCCAGACTCCCGTGTGCTCCTTTGTCTCGGTAATATTCCCGTTTTCATCAATAACGGCATTCACCAGTGTTACATAACCGTTATCCGGTTCGGGTTCTGCATCCATGAGTTTGAAAATTCTCTCACCGCCGGCCATAGCCATGACAACCATGTTAATCTGCTGCGTAAACTGGTTTAAGTTTCCGGTAAACTGCTTGGTCATGTTAAGGAACGGAATCACGGTGGAGATATCCAGAGGAAGTCCGCCCGGCTGTCCGGTAATCATAGGCAGTATGAGATCCGAAAGGGAGACATTTTTCACTCCTGCGATCAACATCGCACCGCCGGCAATTGCAACCACAACATAGAGGATATTTCCGATGTTTCCGATAATCGGTCCCAATGCGTTCGCATACGCATTTGCCTTGAAGGCATCGGAGTAAAGCTGCTCATTTAAAACGTCAAAATCCGAGATGGTCTTTTCTTCGTGATTGAATACCTTTACGACCTTCTGACCATTCATATGCTCCTGTATAAAGCCCTCTTCCTTACCGAGTGCCTGCTGCTGACGAACGAAATATTTGGCCGAACCGCCGCTTAAAACACGCGTTACGATAGTCATAAGAATGATTCCGCCGATTACGACTAAAGTCATCCATAGACTGAAATAGAGCATGATAAAAAATACACCGATGACGATGATTCCGCAGCGGATCAGAGTCGGAAGCCCCTGGGATACGAGCTGACGGAGCGTATCGATATCGTTCGTATAATAACTCATGATATCGCCGGTCTTATTGGTATCGAAAAATTTAATCGGGAGGTTCTGCATTTTGCGGAACATCTGATTACGCATTTTATTTAAATATCCCTGGGTTACAACCGCACCCATCTGGGACTGCACAAATCCACCGATGATGGCAATCGAATAAACTACCACTAAGAATATGACATTCTTAAGTGCCTCCGGCTGTGCTGCTGCCCAGTCACCGGAAATACTGTATGTTTTAATAAGCGCAATAATTTTCTGGATAAATAAATCCGGAATAACCGCTGCCGCACCGATAAGTATAATGGTCAGAATAATAACTACCATTCCGGCAGGATATGCTTTGAAAACGGATCCGATAATCCGGCCTAAGACTTTCATATTCAGTTTTGGTGCCTGTGCGTTAATATCGCCTTTTACGGGACGTGGCATTACTGATCACCTCCCATCGTCTGGGATTCATAAATCTCACGGTAAATCTCACTCGTTTCCATAAGCTCTTTATGCGTTCCCTTTGCTTCTATACTTCCGTTATTCATAACAATAATAATATCTGCACTTTCCACACTGGCAACACGCTGTGCGATGATAATCTTGGTGGTATCCGGAATATAATTTGCAAACGCTTCCCGGATCTTTGCATCGGTTTTGGTATCCACCGCAGAAGTGGAATCGTCCAGAATCAGTATCTTCGGCTTCTTAAGAAGAGCTCTCGCAATACAGAGACGCTGTTTCTGACCGCCGGATACGTTATTTCCGCCCTGCTCGATAAAGGTATCGTATTTCTCCGGCATGTGTTCGATGAATTCATCCGCGCAGGCCATTTTGCAGGCTTCGATAATCTCCTCATCCGTCGCATCGGGATTGCCCCAGCGAAGGTTTTCCTTAATGGTTCCCGAGAATAAAACGTTTTTCTGAAGCACCATTGCAACATTGTCGCGGAGTGTCACTAAATCATAATCCTTGACATTCACGCCGCCGACTTTGATGATTCCTTCCTGGGCATCATAAAGACGGGGGATCAGCTGTACAAGGGAGGATTTCGAAGAACCCGTACTTCCCAGGATTCCGACGGTTGCACCGGACGGAATAGTCAAATCGATATCGAAAAGTGCATACTGCTTTGCCTCATCGGAATACTTAAAGGAAACATCCGTAAACATAATCGATCCGTCTTTGACTTCCTTCACCGGATTCGCGATTTCCTTCATGTCCGGAACTTCCGCGTATACTTCGCCGATACGTCTCGCACTTTCCGCTGACATCGTCACCATAACGAAAATCATGGAAAGCATCATCAGGTTAAGCAATACCTGCACACCGTAGGTAAGCATGGCGGAAACCTGTCCGACATCCACCACCGTTCCCTGACTGGAAACGGCAAGTCTTGCACCGATGTACAGAACGAAAATCATGTTGAAGTTTAAGCAAAACTGCATCAAGGGACCGTTTAATGCAACGATTTTTTCCGCCCTTGTAAACTCCTTGCGGATGCTGTCGGAAGCGTTGAAGAATTTCTCTTTCTCGTATTCCTCTCTGGAAAAACCCTTCACAACACGCATGCCGCGGACATTCTCTTCCACGGATTCGTTTAATTTATCGTAACGCTTGAATACTTTCTTGAAGGACGGCATTGCAAAAACCGCAATCAGAATCAGCCCCGCTGCCAGAACCGGTACTACCACAACAAAGGCAAGCGCCAGCTTCCCGCCCATGATAATTGCCATGACAATCGAAAATGCCAGCATAAGCGGTGCACGGACTGCAATACGGATAATCATCATATATGCCATCTGCACATTCGATACATCGGTTGTCATTCGGGTAACCAAAGATGCCGTTGAAAATTTATCGATGTTATGAAATGTGAATGTCTGGATCTTACGAATTAAGTCGCCGCGGATATTCTTCGCAAACCCGGTAGCTGCCATGGATGCGGTGAAACCGCCCATACCGCCGCAAAACAGGGATGCCAGTGCGATGCCGCTTAAGACGGCGCCGACACGAAGGAGATAATCCATCTCCACGCCCCCGTTTCCGAGGTTATTGACTAAGTCTGCCGTAATGAACGGAATCAGGGATTCGAGTGCCGCCTCGCCGACCATGAATAAGATGGTCAGGATGCTCGGAATCCAGTATTTTCGAATGGATTTGATTAATCTGAACATGGTACTTCTCTTTCTGAATCTGTATTTTATATGGCTCGCAGGGAGCCGTTCATTATGTAGTGAACCTATCTCTCGGCTCTCATCGGATTATGCAGGAAATCCTCGTAAGTTAAGCGGATGCCGTCCTCCAGCTCGGTGCTGTAATGCCAGCCGAGTACGTCCGCCTTGGAAACATCAAGAAGTTTTCTCGGCGTTCCGTTGGGCTTAGTGGTATCCCAGAGGATCTTTCCTTCGTATCCGATTACCTTCGCTACAAGTTCGGTCAGTTCCTTAATGGTGATTTCCCTGCCGGTTCCGGCGTTCACGGTTTCATTTCCGGAATAATTGTTCATTAAGAAAACGCAGAGATTTGCAAGGTCATCCACATATAAGAATTCGCGCAGGGGACTTCCGTCTCCCCAGCAGGTAACTTCCGCAAGCCCCGCTTCTTTTGCTTCATGGAATCTGCGGATTAATGCCGGCAGCACGTGCGAGTGTGTCGGATGATAATTATCGTTCGGTCCGTAAAGGTTTGTCGGCATAACCGAAATATAATCCGTACCGTACTGACGGTTTAGGAATTCACAATATTTAAGGCCGGAGATTTTGGCGAGTGCATATGCCTCGTTGGTTTTCTCAAGTGCCGATGTTAAAAGGCAGTCCTCTTTCATCGGCTGCGGCGCCATTCTCGGATAGATGCAGGAAGAACCTAAGAATTCCAGTTTCTTACAGCCGTTCTCCCAGGCGGAATGAATCACGTTCATTTCAAGAATCATGTTATCGTACATGAAATCCGCCAGTGCACTTTCGTTTGCAACGATTCCGCCGACCTTCGCTGCCGCAAGAAATACATATTCCGGCTTTTCTTCTTTGAAGAATTCTTCGACTTTATCCTGACGCTTTAAATCAAGTTCCGCGTGGGTTCTTGTAATGATATTGGTATAACCCTGACGCTTAAGTTCTCTTACGATTGCGGAGCCCACCATTCCCCGGTGTCCCGCCACGTATATTTTTGCATTCTTTTCCATCATATGACCGATACTATCCTTCTTTTTTGGTTTTACTTTTAGTTTTATTTACATCTTTCGGTTTTCAGGCATACTGCTTAATGTTTCTCCCAGTCGCCCCACTTGGTCGGCTGGTCCTTATGCGTGAATTTCGATAATTTGGCGGCATATTCGTTGATGACACCCTGATAATAAGCGACTGTTTTTTCTTTTAGTTTTCCGCTCTCCGTCAGCTCCGCATATCGTTTCAGAAACTCTTTATAATTCTCCTGTGCCGCATCCTTGTAATTGTTGGACATGTTATTGTCCACCTTTGCAAGGATAGCATCCAGTTCCTTTTCCTCTTTACTCAGAAACAGTCTCATGCTTCCTCCTGCTGTGCAATCAGCTTCGCGGCTTCTTCAGGAGGCACGGGTCTGCCCCAGATAAAGCCCTGAATATAATCGCAGCCGATTTCCTTTAAGGTTTCAAGCTGGTCTTCACTCTCCACACCTTCCGAAATCACTTCGAGTCCGAGTACATGACCGATGGAAATAATCGATGCAACATACTTCTTATTGGACTCCGCCTGGTTCATGACGTCAATGAAGGATTTATCGATTTTTAAAAGATTTGCCGGGAAACTGTTCAGGTAGCTTAAGGACGAATATCCCGTACCGAAATCATCGATAGCGACCATAATGCCGAGTTTCCGGACTTCTTCAATGCGGCCCAATGCTCTTTCCACGGAATCAATCATGATGGATTCCGTAATCTCTATTTCAATATGCTCTGCGGCAACATCATACGTTTCAAGGATGCCCTTTACATCATCGATAAAGCTGTTTTTGAGAAGATGCTTTACGGAAATGTTGACACTGATTGTAAAATCCGGTTCGGCAGTTTTTCCTGCATTCTGCAGAAATTCCGCAGCCCTTTTAAATACCGCCATATCAATCTGATCCACCAGTCCGGACCTTTCTGCCACCGGAATGAACTCCATCGGTGGAATATAATTGCCGTCCGCATCCTTCATACGCGCCAGTGCTTCGAAACCGCGAAGCTTATGGTTTATATCATACTGGGGCTGCAGGTGGAAAAATATGGTATCGTCTGTAAGTGCGCTGCGGATTTTACGTTCGGTTTCCAGACTTTTCTCATTCTGAACCAGTTCCTTCGTATAACGGACCGGGTCTCCTAAAATGCCGCGTCGTTTCGCATCATGGAGTGCCAGACTTGCACCGGAAATCAGGGTTTCCAAATCTTCTGCATCCGTTGGGAACTCTGCATATCCGAAGCTTGCATTCACGTAGTAATCACAGTCATCAATCGTAACCCTGCGTTCCAGTTCCTCGCGAAAGCGGTTGATGGTACGAAGTACATCTTCTTCGGAATTATATTCTTGGATGCTGAAACCGAACTCATCGCCGCTGATATGCGCAACCAGATTAAAGGTTCCGAGATTCCCGTTATCCGCTAAATCTCTCCAGCGGTTCGCAATCTCTTTAAGCACCTTGTTTCCGGTTTCATACCCCATGGTATCGTTGATACTTTTGAAATTGTTGATATCGGTTGCAACATAGACGAATTTTTCCCGCACCTTTACCAGTCCCGCAAAATACTCTCTTCCGGCAAAGCGGTTCGGAAGTCCCGTGAGTCTGTCCGTTACCGCCTGTTCCAAAACCTCTTTCTGGAAACGATCAACCCGGTTATGATTAATGTTTATGATAACGATTGCAATAATGGTCAGACCGTTTGTAAATACACCGGGAATGGCATCATAATTATGCAGCATTATGATCTGAAAAAGCATCATCGGAATCTGTCCGATAATAATTACCAGACCGGTAATAAATCCGACCTTCCGGTAAAGTACCACCAGAAGAATCACGCAAAGATTCGCAAGAGAAGAAAAAATGCCGGCCGCCGATCTTAACGCGAACGGGTAACTCCCAAGCATAATCTCTCCGCCGGAATGCGTGACACGGTTTAAAGTCACGGTCGCCAGAATGTAAAGAATAAGAAGCAATACAAAACCGCTCTTCGGCACCTGGCGTTTCACGCTCGTAATGCTCTGCAGGATATTCTCTATCGTTCTTTTATTTACATTTGACGGTTTATTTGAACTCATAAGAAATAACTCCCTGTGTTGATTTTTGGGCATAGTAATACAGACAACATTGTAGCACAAAATATGCGGAAATTAAAGAAAAAAATGCCCCCGGAACGAAACCGTTCCGGGAGATTTTTTTCGTTTATTGCATAATTGAAATCTGCTGGATTATATTAACGTATTATTGGCTTTTTTCTGTCTTCTTCCGGAAAAAACCAAGAATCAGGAACACAACAAAAAGAATAACCGCAAATGCAATTCCCACAGGGTATCCTACTGCGGCAGGCAGTTTAAAGCCCTCCGGAGCCATCAGAATATATGTCATGCTCACTGCACTCATAAAGGTTGCGGGAAGTGCGGTAATGAAAGAATATGCTTTCTTCTTTGCATTCTTCAGCATATAGGATGTCGCAACCCATAAGGCAATCATTGCAAGGGTCTGATTGCACCAGGAGAAATATCTCCAGAGAACATTGAAATTAAGCTGCATTAAAACCGCGCTGGATGCAAGCAGGGGCATTGTGATGATTAAACGGTTAGAGATTTTTTTCTGATCAAGTTTTGTCCACTCGGCAAGAATCAGTCTGGCGCTTCTGAACGCAGTATCCCCGGAAGTAATCGGGCAAACCACAACACCGATGATTGCCAGAATTCCGCCGACATTTCCAAGCATCTGTTTACTGATTTCATAAACGGTTCCGGACTGTCCGAGGTTACTGATTGCTTCTCCCAACATTTGTGTGCTGCCGTAGAATGCCACACCTGCTGCCGCCCAAACCAGAGCGATTACGGATTCGATAATCATTGCACCGTAAAATACCTTTCTGCCGACTTTCTCGCTGGTGATACATTTTGCCATCATGGGAGACTGGGTTGCATGGAAGCCGGAAATGGCACCGCAAGCTACGGTAACGAACATAAACGGCCAGACGGGAAGATTGTCCGGATGAAGATTTGCAAGGGAAATCTCAGGAATCTTATACTGCGGCAGGATAAACATGGCGCCTGCGATACTGACTGCCATGATGATTAAAATCACGCCAAACACAGGATAGAGCTTTCCGATGATTTTATCAATCGGAAGGAGTGTTGCCGCAATATAATAACCGAGAATGACGATAATCCAAAAGATCAATCCGAAAAAATCCGGCGTCAGTTGCGAAAGCAGTGCTGCCGGCGATGTTACGAATACCGTTCCGCAAAGCAACAGAAGTAAAACGGAGAAAACGCGCATGATATAAAGGGCCGGTTTTCCGAGGTAAATACCGGATAATTCCGCAATCGATGCACCCTTATGACGTTCGGAAATCATTCCGCTCATGTAATCATGCACGGCACCGCCTAAGATGGAACCACAGACAATCCATAAAAATACCACCGGTCCGAAGCATGCGCCCATCAATGCACCGAAAATCGGACCCGTTCCGGCAATGTTCAAAAGCTGAATCAGAATTGCCTTCCAGGTTTTCATCGGGACATGGTCCACACCATCGTTAATTTCAATCGCAGGAGTCTTCCGATCATCCGGTCCGAAAAATTTTTCCACTAATTTTCCGTACGTCAGAAAACCAACCAGTAATATTACCAATGCAACAATGAATGAAATCATGCCTTATTTCCTTTTCTAATTTCCTTACGCAGCCCTGGATATTATTAAGCAGGAAACCTACGCAGCCCTGAATATTATTAAGCAGGGAACCTACGCATATAATAAACTGAAACCCCGGAAAACGAATTTTCCGGGGTTTGTAAGCAATATTCGAGCCCTGATTAACGCTTGCTGAACTGAGGCGCACGACGAGCTGCTTTGAGACCGTATTTCTTTCTTTCCTTCATACGAGGATCTCTGGTTAAGTAACCTGCTTTCTTAAGAATCGGTCTGAATTCTTCATCTGCTTTGCAAAGAGCTCTTGCAATACCATGACGGATTGCACCGGCCTGACCTGTGGTTCCGCCGCCCTTAACGGTAACGTTGATGTCATACTTATCAAGTCCGTCGATTGCTACAAGGGGCTGACGTACAACTACCTTTAAGGTCTCAAGTCCGAAATAGTCATTTAACTCTCTTTTATTAACGGTAATGGTTCCCTTGCCGGGTTTTACATATACTCTGGCAATGGATGATTTTCTTCTTCCTGTTCCGTAGAACACATTTGCTGCTTTCTTTGCCATTTTATTATTTCCTCCTTATTGACCCTTAAAAGTTCAGTGCTTCAGGCTTCTGAGCAGCGTGCTTGTGCTCCGGTCCTGCGTAAACAAACAACTTCTTGTACATCTGACTTCCTAAAGGTCCCTTGGGAAGCATTCCTTTTACTGCATGCTCGATAACTTCTTCGGGATGCTTTGCAAGCTTCTCTTTTAAAGTGATTTCCTTATCACCGCCAACATAATCGGAGTGGGAGAAGTAAGTCTTCTGTTCCATTTTCTTTCCGGTTACTTTAATCTTCTCGGCATTGATTACGATTACATAATCGCCGGTATCTTCATGAGGGGTGAATTCAGGTTTATTCTTTCCTCTTAAAACTTTTGCAACTTCGGATGCGAGACGACCTAATGTCTTGCCTTCTGCATCAACTACGTACCATTTTCTCTCAATGGTAGCAGGATTTGCCATATAAGATTTCATTTACTTATCCTCCAAATATTCACTTGGTTCATACTGCAAACAGGAAATTCATGTTTAAACGAGTAAACCGATTAAATCCTTGAAAATTCCTGAAGTTTCGACATTCATGAATGCGGATGTCCGGGCCGTATTCTTTCCTGTCTTGCAAGGCATTTCCATTCTCCATTCAATGAAAATCACCTTGCCCGCGGTATACATCGGGGTTTGAGATGCATAGAGCCGCACAAAATAGTATATTACAGGATATTCTCCCTGTCAACAGGGAAAATCAGAACTTTCGTGACTTTATTCTGCTCCTTCCGCCACCTTTGCCGCATGCTCCTTCTGAATTTCGGGATCGAAGGAAAGCATCGGTTCAAGATTCGTTTTGCCTTTGATTTTACGGTCCACATAATTGCGTGTCAGCTTATAGACAAGCGGCGAAAGCGATAACACACCGATTAAGTTCGGAATCATCATCATTCCGTTAAAGGTATCGGAAATATCCCATGCAAGGGAAGATGTTGCAAGCGCACCGACAATCATGAAAAGCACGAAAATGATACGGTAAAAGATAACCGCTTTTTCATTAATCAAGTACTCTACCGCCTTGCTTCCGTAATGGGACCAGCCGAGAACCGTAGTAAATGCAAAGAGGAAAATCGCAACCGCGATGAACATTTCACCGGCCGGTCCGAAGGTGCCGCCGAATGCCTTTGCAACAAGGTTTGCATCAGATACGTTATTGGCTGCTGCCAGATCCGTTAAGAAATTACCGGTCTCTAAATCAATATAACCGGAAGTAAGAACCACCAAAGCAGTCATGGAACATACCACGAAGGTGTCCGCAAACACTTCGAAAATTCCCCAGAGTCCCTGCTTTACAGGCTCTTTTACATCGGAGTTCGAATGCACCATAACGGAGGAACCTAAACCCGCTTCGTTTGAGAATACGCCTCTCTTGCAGCCCTGGGTAATGGCTAATTTAAACATGGCGCCCACCGTACCTCCCGCAATTGCTTTCGCACCGAATGCGAATTTAAAAATCGATACAAATGCAGGACCCACGCTTCCTATATGGATAATGATAATCACAAGCGCACCGAGAACATAAAGGATTGCCATGAACGGAACGACTTTTTCCGCAACGGCGGCAATTCTTTTTAAACCACCGATAATAATCAGCGCACCGACAATCATAATAAACACACCGATGGAAAACGGAATTGCGGGGATTACGCCGAAGAACGGTTTCAAATTCACGCCGCTGAAGAATGCCGACTGGACATTGATTGTGATTTTATTGATCTGTCCCATATTGCCGATTCCGAATGCGGCAAGGAATGCACAAACGGAGAAAAGAATTGCAAGAACACGGCCGATTACCTGTAATGCCTTCGGTTTGTCTTTTCCGCCGAGACCGTCCTGCAGATAATACATTGCACCGCCGGACCACTCTCCGTCTTTATTCTTTCTGCGGAAGAAGATTCCTAAGATATTCTCGGAATAGTTTGTCATCATTCCGAAGAATGCGGCAACCCACATCCAGAATACCGCTCCCGGTCCGCCGATTACGATTGCCGCCGCAACACCGGCGATATTTCCGGTACCGATGGTTGCAGCAAGTGCGGTACATAATGCCTGAAACTGGGATACACTGCCCTTTTCTTTTTTGTTATGAGAAGATTTCTGGAATACGCCGCCGATGGTCTTCTTCATCCAGTGACCGATATGTGTCACCTGGAAGAATCCGGTAACTGCACTCATGATGATGCCGGTTGCTATTAAAAGCCAGAGACCGATTGTTACCCAGACAAATCCGTTAATCTTATCATTTACCGCTGTGATTGTTTCTACAAACTGGTCCATAAGTTTACTGTTCCTTTGCAATTTTATATATTTTTATATTTGTATTATTGTTCGTATATTTTTTGGTACGTATTATTCTTTTGTTTGTAATGATCTGTATGTTGATTATGCTCACGCCAGCGTTGCTTTTCTTTCCTGTTTTATACCTTATCGCCATAATCAATTTCCATAAGGCAAAGCCCCTGTGGCGGTGCCGTGGGGCCCCCGAGTGTACGGTCGGTCCCCTCAAGAATTTCCGAAACCCAGGAAGGTTCACGGCTTCCGCGTCCGACTTCCACCAGTGTTCCTGCGATAATCCGTATCATATTGTACAAAAAACCATTGCCCGTGACAAGAATTATTACTTCGTTATTGTTCCCGCCGATGATTTTAATATCATAGATCGTCCGAACTGTACTTTCCGCCTGTGTATGCACACTGCAGAAGGTTGCGAAATCATGCGTTCCGACAAGGTAAGCTGCGGCTTCCCGCATTTTTTCAGTGTCCAGAACGTACGGAACCGTCCAGTAATCGCAGCGCTTTAAAGGGTTCGGAATATCCGAATTGTAAATCCGGTATTCATATGTCTTACGAACCTCTGTCTTTCTCGGATGGAAATCCATGTCCGTCTCCCGGGATGCAACAACCTTTACATCCTCCGGAAGTCTGGTATTTAATGCAATCCAGAATCGTTCCGGCGGAATCGTCGAATCCGTATCAAAAACCGCGACATTCCCGAGCGCATGCACGCCCGCGTCCGTGCGGCTTGCACCGATTACCCGGATTTCTTCACCGGTCAGTTCTTTAATTGCCCTGTTCAGTTCTCCTTCCACAGTCCGTGTTTCCGGCTGATACTGCCAGCCGTGGAAATCCGTACCGTCATAGGCTACCCGAATCATAATTCGTTTCATATTCTTCTCCGTCAATGCAGCATATTCATAAATCTGTCGGCAATTATCACAGGCAACTCCTGTGTCCAGTCACGTAATATAATTCCGAGAAATACGATAATTCCCATGTATGCAATAAGTACTACAAGCGTCACATAGTCTCTTTCCGTAAGTTTCATCTCCTTCATACGGGTTCTTCCCGCTCCGCCGTGGTAACACCTGGCTTCCATTGCAAGTGCCAGATCCCCGGCTCTCCGAAATGCCGAAACAAAGAGCGGAACCAGAATCGGAAGGAAGCTACGAAGTCTCTTAAACAGATTTCGATTGTCAAAATCGGCACCGCGTGCTCTCTGCGCCTTCATAATCCGGTCCGCCTCTTCCATAAGAATCGGAATAAAACGAAGGGCGATGGACATCATCATGGCAATTTCATGCACCGGCACCCTGAAGATTTTAAGGGGTGTTAACAGGCTCTCCAAGCCGTCAGTCAGCCGGCTCGGCGTCGTTGTAAGAGATAGTACGGAGGACCCCATAACCAAAAACAGAAGGCGGAGAAACATGCAGAATGCCATGTAAATTCCCTCGTATGTGATGGTGAAAATTCCGATTTCGGCAATCACCGTACCGTTTCCGAGAAGAATATTATAAAGCGCGGTAAAAAGCATCAGAAAAATGACCGAATGCATTCCCCGCATCATGAATTTTACGGGAACCTTCGAAAGCACAATCACGAATACCAGGAAGAACCCGGCAATCGCATAGCATATGATATTGTTAAAAACAAAGAGGGAAACCATGTATATCAGGGTTCCGACGATTTTTATCCTCGGATCCATACGATGGATTATCGAATCCGCCTGATAATACTGTCCCAGCGTAATATCTTTTAACATAGTATCCTTTTTAATTGGGACCAGAGGGCAAATTGTCAGCGTAGCTGACAACTTTCGTCCCCGTGGTGACATTTTTTATTTCCCGGAAAGCGCTCTCAAAATTTCTCTGACCGCATCCCCGGGAATTGTTATATTTTCTTTAACCGGAAGTCCTGCCGCCTTCAAATCCCGCATAATATAGGTTACCTCAGGTACAGCAAGTCCGATTTTCTCCAGTTCCTTAACCTCGGCGAACACGTCTGCCGGTGTTCCGTCGAGTTTTACCTTTCCATGGTCGAGCACTATGACACGTTCCGTATATCTTGCAATATCCTCCATGCTGTGAGATACCAGAATCACCGTCATCCCCTGCTCATGTAAACCGCTTAGAAGGGAGAATATTTCATCACGGCCTTCCGGATCCAAACCCGCAGTCGGCTCATCCAGAATCAGAATCTGCGGATGCATTGCCAGAACTCCCGCTACCGCAACTCTTCTTTTTTGTCCGCCCGATAATTCAAACGGAGAAAGAGCAAAGTCGTTTTCTTCTATTCCTACCAATTTCAGTGCTTCCGTCGCATTTTGGGCGGCTTCTCTTTCCGATAAACCGAGATTCTTCGGTCCGAAGGAAACATCCTTTAATACGGTTTCTTCAAACAACTGGTATTCCGGATACTGGAAAACGATTCCGACTGTTTTACGAAGCTTCTTTGTATCGTATTTCTTTGAATAAATATCTTCGCCGGCCAGCATTACCGTTCCGTAAGTCGGTTTCAACAGTTTATCCAGGAGCTGGACAAGCGTGGTTTTGCCGCTTCCCGTATGCCCCGCTATTCCCACAAACTGCCCGGCCGGGATACTCAGATTAATTCCGTCCAAAGCCTTTACCGCCATATTGGTACCTGCTTCGTATTCGAAGGATAAATCCACCGCGGAAATGTCACCAGAGGGACAGTCCCCGTGGTCCCAATCGGATTCTTTCGCGGAAATGTCACCAGAGGGACTGTCCCCGTGGTCCCAATCGGATTCTTTTGCGGAAATGTCACCAGAGGGACTGTCCCCGTGGTCCCAATCGGATTCTTTTGCGGAAATGTCACCAGAGGGACTGTCCTTCCGGGTTAGAATTCCGTCCGGCAGGTTGGTTCCCGCCGCTTTTAATCTGCAACCAATCTGCGTTACTACCGGAAGCGTCAGATGATATTTCGTAAGTTCCTCTTCACGGGAAAAAATCTCCTTCGGTCTCCCCTGCATGACAATTTCGCCGTGATCCATTACAAAGATGCGGTCTGAAAAGATTGCTTCCTCCATATAATGAGTAATCAGAATAATTGTGATGCGTTCCACATCGTTTAATGCCCTTACCGCGCGAATGACCTCTCTTCTTCCCCGGGGATCAAGCATTGCCGTCGGTTCATCGAGAATAATGCATTTCGGGTGCATCGCAAGCACTCCTGCTATCGAAACCCTCTGTTTCTGGCCGCCGGAGAGCTTGTTCGGAGACGATTTACGGTATTCATACATTCCAACCGTCTTTAAGCTTTCCTCAACCCTGTCCCGGATTTCCTTACTTTCAACACCCATGTTCTCCGGACCAAAGCCGACATCCTCTTCCACCACGGTCCCGATAATCTGATTGTCGGGATTCTGAAAAATCATTCCCGCGCACTGTCTGATTGCAAGGAGATTTTTCTCATCCGCCGTGTCATATCCGTCCACAATCACACAGCCTTCCGTCGGAAAAAGGAGAGCATTGATATGCTTGGCAAGCGTGGATTTACCTGATCCGTTATGACCGAGAATCGTAATAAAATCCCCGGGTTCTACCTGCAAATCCACTGCGTTCAACGCTTTCGTAACGCCGGTAATTCTACCGTCGTCATCAAGGCGGTTATACTCATATGAAATTTGATTCATTTCGATAATGTTACTATTCATAGCGTTTTCATAAAAAAATTGATTGGTCTGTTTTGTAGTTATGCAAACCAAATTAAACAGGAAACAGTTTTCCTTCCAGGAAAAGCACAAGCGCAATCACCGACAAATGCGCCGGATAGAATGCATATCCAATCCATTTCGGCATCTTAATAAAACATTTTCCGTGATAATTCCAGACAAGTAATACCGTCGGAAGCGCATAAATCGGATTTACAAAGGAAAGTGCCAAAAATCCGATTCCGAGTACATACCCGATTACCTGCGTGGGCACATTTTTGATTGTCGGATGCTCTTTTGCAACGACCAGAAAATGATACATAAAAATTCCCGCTACCACACCGGCACCCAAATAGTCCGTAAGCAGGATACAACCTGCGCAAAATCCGAAAATTCCTGCAATTACATGCAAAAGAATCGTCCACTTATTCGTAGCAGGAAGTCCGTGATCCTTTGCGGATGCAACAAGCAGTTCACTTACCCACATGTATGCAAAGAAAATCAGCAGTGTCCAGAATACATTCTGTCCCCGGATATTGATCCAGTTATGGTATTTTACCAAATCAAAAGGCACTTCCGAAACAATCGCCATTACTAAAAGACGGATAAAGAACTTCGGTTTGGAACGCGTCCTTAGGAATCCGTCGGCTAAAAGGAACAGAAAAAGCGGGAATGCGCATCTGCCGATTGTATTGCAGGCTATTGAGACTCCGTTTAGTACCGGCGTGGTATTCGGAATCAGCGCATACCCGATATGGTCGATCAGCATGGTAATCATCGCGATCCATTTTATAATTGTACGGTCTATTCCTCTAACCTGCATTTATTATCCCTATTTTTTACTATATATTTGCTCGAGCAAGTGGCTTGCAGGACTCGGACGGGGCGAACCTGTGCTAACTTGAGTCCACGGCCGAGTTCGTGAAGACACGAAGCGAGCCAACTACATAAAAAGTCTATATTATCATACACTTTAAGACTCTAAAAAGCAATCTCACGCTGTACATAAAAAGGACTTCCGCTATCCCGGAAGTCCTCTATATTCATTGTCTTTTGTTTTTGAATTACAGTGCCTTGGAAAGTGATACAGGATCCGGAGATACTGCCAAAGCATCGGCTCTTTCGATGAGTCCTCTTCTTACTAAGGAAGCAAGGTCATCGTTCATGGTCTTCATACCCTGTGCACGACCGGACTGAATTGCGGAGTTGATCTGATTGGTCTTCTGCTCTGCAATCAGGTTCTTGATTGCATAGTTAGCAATCATGGTCTCGGTAGCAACTACACGTCCCTGGCCGTTTGCCAGAGGAAGTAACTGCTGGGAGAATACTGCCTGAATTACGTTTACGAACTGTGCACGAATCTGCTCCTGGGTATCAGCCGGGCACGCATCGATGATACGTTCTACGGTCTGAGCTGCAGATGTTGTATGCAGTGTGGAAAGAACCAGGTGACCGGTTTCAGCTGCGGTGATTGCTGCGGAAATGGTCTCATAGTCTCTCATTTCTCCTACGAGAATGATATCCGGGTCTTCACGAAGCACGGAACGAAGTGCGGTATGGAAGCTTTCTACGTCACGTCCTACTTCACGCTGATGGATCATTGCCTTCTTATGAGGATATACGTACTCGATAGGATCCTCGATTGTCATAATATGGCAAGGGAATTTATTGTTGATGTATTCTACCATGGATGCCAGGGTAGTGGATTTACCGGAACCGGTAGGTCCTGTTACCAGAACAAGTCCACGGGGTTTCATTGCGATATCCTCAATTACGGGAGGAAGTCCCAGTTCTTCGAATGTAGGAATAACCTGATTCAGAATACGAATGCTGGCTGCAATATTGTTTCTCTGATGATATACGTTAACACGGATACGTGTTTCATCACGAAGCATAACGCCGACATCGATATCCTTTCCGGATAATACTTCATCCACTTCACTCTGCTCAAGTACGGAGAAAATCATGTTTCTGGATTCTTCTGCGGTAGGTGCGGGATCCAAAATCTCCAATGTACCGTAACGTCTGATTGCAATATTTGTTCCGACTGTAATATGAATATCGGAGCAGCTTCTCTCTTTTGCATAAGCAACCAATTCTTCAAAATTCATTATAGGAACCTCCCCTTTTAGTTTTGGTTTTTTCTTAATATATGCATAAAAAAAACTCCTATTCTCTATTATAATTCATTTTCATAGAAAATAGGAGATTTTTTTTAATTTTTTTTCCAATTATGCAAATCTGCCATAGGATCCGGCATTCTTTTGGGTAAAATACCAAAAACTGTTATACCAGCTCGATGATAACCATCATGGCACCGTCACCCTTACGGGGTCCGATTTTAACGATTCTTGTGTAACCACCGTTACGCTCTGCATACTTCGGTGCAATTTCGTCAAACATCTTTTCAACCATGTCAACCTTCTTGGTTCCGCGCTTTTTACCTGCATTTGCATTAGGAACTTCAACAACGGGATTGAATACTTTCATCATCTGACGTCTTGCGTGAAGTCTGGAAGGAAGGTCTTTCTTGATTTCCTTCTGTACTTCATCATATACGGTAACTTTCTTACCTTCTTTTACTTCTTTTACTCTCTTGCCGTCTTTGTCCTTACGTGCAACCTTAGCGGTTACGGTAATGGTTTCGTAATTATCTTTTTCTTTCTTAGCAAGGGTAATTAAACTCTCTGCACCTCTGCGGATTTCTTTTGCTTTTGCTTCCGTAGTGGTAATTCTTCCTCTGTAAAGCAGTGCCGTAATCTGGTTACGAAGTAATGCTTTTCTCTGGCTGGAAGTTCTGCCTAATTTTCTGTACATTGCCATAATAATATCCTCCTTAATTCTTCAGATCCGGGCGCCGTCGGTCTTACCCCGAACCATAGGCATGTCATTTAAGATCTGCGTGCCGCTCGGTCTTACCGCATCTCCCTTAACTCCTTAAACTTCGTCGTTTGCTTTGAAGGAAAGGCCTAACTCGTTCAGTTTTGCCACAACCTCATCCAAAGACTTACGTCCAAGGTTACGTACTTTCATCATATCATCCTGTGTTTTGGAAATTAATTCCTCAACGGTGTTGATATTTGCTCTCTTCAAGCAGTTGAAGGAACGAACGGATAATTCAAGCTCGTCAATGTTCATAACGAGTACTTTTTCCTTCTCGTCATCTTCCTTCTCATTCATAACAACAGCTTCTTTACCGCACTCGGAAAGATTGATGAACATTTTTAAATGCTCGCTTAAAACCTTTGCTGCGAGACTGACTGCTTCTTCCGGGCTGATGGTTGCGTTGGTATAAACTTCCAGTGTGAGTTTATCGTAATCGGTCATCTGGCCGACACGGGTGTTCTCAACATTCATGTTTACACGCTCAACCGGGGTGTAGATGGAATCTACTGCGATATTTCCGACTGTTGCGGTCTCGTTTTTCTTTTCTTTATCCTTGTTACGATCAGCGCTTACATATCCTCTGCCCTTGGTAATCAGCATATCCATATAGAATCTGGTAGCTTTGCCACCGCTTAATGTTGCAATTACCTGATCCGGGTTCATTATTTCAATGTCCGAATCCACATGAATATCAGATGCCTTAACAACGCCTTCCCCTTCGAACTCGATATAAGCTCTCTTGGGTTCGTCAGAATCACTGGTGTCCCTAATCGCAAGATTCTTAATGTTCATGATAATTTCAGTCACATCCTCTTTTACACCGGGAATGGAAGAAAACTCATGCTTTACGCCTTCAATTCTTACCTGGCTTACTGCTGATCCGGGTAAGGATGCAAGCATAATACGGCGAAGGGAATTTCCCAATGTGATACCGTAGCCACGCTCAAGCGGCTCTACCACGAATTTACCGTATTTTCCGTCTGCGGAAACTTCAGCGATTTCAATGTTGGGGCTGTCAAAATCAAATGCTAACATATCAAGAACCCTCCTTACTTATGTTTGGCTAAATTTACTTGGAATACAACTCGACAATTAACATCTCGTTTACAGGCACATCAATTTCTTCTCTGGTGGGAAGATTTTTAATCTCTACCTTGAATGCATCCTGATCAGCTGCCATCCATCCGGGAACAAGTCTTCCCTTTGTTACCTCAAAGATATCTTTGATTCTCTGAGTGGAACGTGCACCTTCTGTAATTTCAACCACATCACCAGCTTTGATTAAATAAGAAGGAATGTTGATCTTCTTTCCGTTTACGGTAAAGAACTTGTGATCAACCATCTGTCTTGCTTCTCTTCTGGTTCTTGCAAAACCTGCGCGGAATACCACGTTATCAAGTCTGCTCTCCAGCATAATCATAAGATTCTCACCGGTCATACCTTTCATGCGGTCGGCCTTTTCATAATAGTTACGGAAAGGCTTCTCAAGTACGCCGTAAATGAATTTTGCTTTCTGCTTCTCTCTTAACTGAAGGCCGTATTCACTTACTTTCTTACCTTCGTGAGCGTTTTTTCTATTAGACTTCTTGTCATAACCCATTACACCGGGTTCAATGCCAAGTGCTCTACATCTCTTAATCACAGGCACTCTGTTTACTGCCATTTTTCTACCTCCTAGTATTAGAATCACTTCATCATTAGAAAGTGACTATGCCAATATACTATCATCACACTCTTCTGCGCTTCGGCGGACGGCATCCGTTATGAGGAACGGGTGTGCAGTCGGTAATGCTTGCTACATTAAGTCCGTTTGCCTGAAGTGCACGGATTGCTGCTTCACGTCCTGAACCGGGTCCTTTTACAAAGACATCTACCGTTTTCAAACCGTGAATGAGTGCTGCTTTTGTTGCGGTTTCTGCAGCCATCTGAGCTGCGTACGGAGTAGATTTCTTTGAACCTCTAAATCCAAGACCACCGGCAGATGCCCAGCTAAGTGCATTTCCTTCGTCATCTGTTAAGGTAACGATGGTATTATTGAAGGAAGACTGGATATGTGCCTGTCCATGTTCAACGTTTTTCTTGACACGCTTCTTTGTTACTTTCTTAGTTGCTTGTTTTGCCATAAAAACTAACCTACTTTCTTATAATCAATCTTGATTTCGTGCAAAAATTTATTATTTCTTCTTATTTGCAACAGTTCTCTTGGGGCCTTTACGTGTTCTTGCGTTCGTCTTGGTCTTCTGTCCGCGAACGGGAAGTCCTTTTCTGTGACGAATTCCGCGGTAGCATCCGATTTCCTGAAGTCTCTTAATGTTAAGAGCAACTTCTCTCTTTAAATCACCTTCTACTACCATTGTATCGGCAATTATTTCACCGATCTTCTTAACCTCATCGTCGGTTAAGTCTCTGCAACGGGTATTCGGGTCAACGCCTGCTGCTTCCAGGATCTTGTTTGAGCTTACTCTACCGATTCCGTAGATACTGGTCAAACCGATCTCAACACGTTTGTCTCTTGGTAAATCAACACCAGCAATACGAGCCATGTTAATATTCCTCCATTTCTTTTTTGTATGCTGACCTTCTGCTTACGTTCCTGTTTATAAACAGTGTCATTTCATACAGAATTAACAGTTACTAATTGATTGGGGCAGTTTCCCGCCCAACCGGATATTCTCCGGTCTTTCCGATACCAAAGTATTACATACTTTGAAAAAAACTTTCTCGGTATCAAAAAGTAAATGCACGGATCGCTACAGGATGGCGTCCTCACATTTTCCGGCAAGAATTTATTGACGGATAAACCCTTACCTCAGCCGCAATTAAACGCAAATAAGACAACGAATTATCCCTGTCTCTGTTTGTGTTTGGGATTCTCACAGATTACCATGATTTTCCCTTTTCTTTTGATGATTTTGCATTTCTCGCAAATCGGTTTCACAGATGATCTTACTTTCATGATAAAACCTCCTTTCAAAAAGTGACCATTTGCCATTATATCATCTAACATTTCAAGATGCAAGAAGAATTTCGTCGGGTTTCACAAATTTTTTTGGCACTTTTCATAAAAAATGAAAGGCCCTTCTTACATCGTAAAATCTTATTTATCTCTCCAGATAATTCTGCCCTTGGTTAAATCATAAGGAGAGAGTTCCAGTGTGACTTTGTCTCCGGGTAAAATACGGATAAAATTCTGACGAAGCTTTCCGCTGATGTGCGCAAGCACCTCGTGTCCGTTTTCCAGCTGCACTTTGAACATGGTGTTCGGCAGCTTCTCCGTTACTGTTCCTTCGATTTCAATTACATCTGATTTTGACATACTTTCTTTTCCTCTTTTTCAGAAACTGAATTGATTTGTTTTCTTCTATATTATTTATAGTTCTTCTATAATATATAGTTCTTCTATATAAACGATAAACGCTTTTGCAGGAATATGTTCTGCATCAGGTTTTATAACAGTGTCAGGATCTCCGGCTCTCCGTCGGTGATTAAGATGGTGTTTTCATAGTGTGCGCTCGGCAGTCCGTCCGCCGTCGTGGTGGTCCAGCCGTCATCATGAAAAATCACATCCGCACGTCCCAAGTTGATCATCGGCTCTATGGCGAATGTCATACCCGGTCTTAACTTTATGCCTCTGCGGTTCATTGCAAAATTCGGTATGGACGGATCTTCATGCATATGCGTTCCGATTCCGTGGCCGGTCAGTTCTTCCACAATTCCGTAACCGAAGGGTGTGATATAATCTTCGATTGCCGTGCAGATATCGTTTAAATGATTTCCTGCAATTGCCTTGCTGATTCCGGCATAAAATGAATTTTCGGTTTCCTTAATCAGTTTCTCAAGTTCCGGCGAGATTTTTCCGACCGCATGGGTTCTTGCCGCATCGGAATGATATCCTTCATAAATGCATCCGCAGTCGATGGAAATGATATCGCCTTCCTTCAGGATTTTATCCTTTCTCGGAATTCCGTGAACGATTTCTTCATTCACCGAGGCACAGATGGATGCGGGAAAACCGTTGTAATGTAAGAAGTTCGGAATGCATCCGTGTTCCCTGATCAGTCTTTCGGCAATAATGTCAAGCTCCAGTGTACTGATGCCGGGTTTTACTTCTTCCTTCAGCCTCTCATGAATCTCTGCAAGTATTTTGCAGGAGTGACGCATTAACTCAATTTCTCTTTGTGATTTAATCGTAACCGACATATGTCCTGTCCTTTCTGCATTATTCGGATTGAAAATGCTGCACCGCAAAGTGCTTTGAAAAGTATTTTTATTTTATCCGATTCTATCCGAGAATTCCTACAATGTCAGCAAACACATCATTCATATCTTTGGTTCCGTCAACCGTCTTTAAAACACCCTTTCCGGTATAGTAGTCGATTAACGGCTGTGTCTGCTCATGATATATCTTTAAGCGGTTTAATACGGTTTCCGGCTTGTCGTCATCACGAAGAATCAGTTCGGATCCGCATTTGTCGCAGATGTTTTCTACCTTAGGCGGAATATGCACGATGTGATAGGTTGCGCCGCATGTTACACATGCTCTTCTTCCGGACATTCTGTTTACAATGTTTTCATCCGGCACTGCCACATCTATTGCATAATCGATTTTGTCTCCCATTTTATCCAGCGCTTCGGTTAATACCTCTGCCTGCGGAATGGTACGGGGAAAACCATCCAGTACATAACCGTTCTTACAGTCATCCTGGGCTACTCTGTCAAGAAGGATTTTCACGGTCAGCTCATCGGGAACAAGCTTACCTTCATCCATGTATTTTTTTGCTTCCATACCAAGAGGAGTCTGTCCCTTAATATTTGCCCTGAAAATATCACCTGTGGAAACATGGGGAATCTGATATTTCTCGGCAATCATCTTTGCCTGTGTTCCCTTGCCTGCTCCGGGTGCGCCTAACATAATAATCTTCATACTGTAACCCTCCTCTTATACTAATAAAACCCCAATTATAGTTCCTTATGCAAGGAACACATAAGTAAATGTTAAAAGCGCAGGGAAGACACACGGTCAAAATGACTGTGTGCCCCCATTATACGCGTGTATCTTAATTAATCGTTTAAGAAGCCTTTGTAGTTACGAACCAGCATCTGGGATTCAACCTGCTGTGCGGTTTCGATGACTACGCTGACAACGATGATGATACTGGTTCCACCGAAGGATAAGGATAATCCGAAGAATCCGTTGAAGATATACGGAATAACCGCTACGATGGTAAGTCCGACTGCACCGATGAAAATGATGTAATTCAATGCGGTATTTAAGTAATCGCTGGTCGGTTTACCGGGACGGATACCCGGAACAAAGCCGCCTGCTTTCTTTAAGTTGTTCGCAATTTCCACCGGGTTGAAGGTAATGGACGTATAGAAGTAAGCAAAGAATACTACCAATGCCACATATACCAGTATACCAAGTGTGTATTTCATATCGGAAAGATTGAACCAGTGAGATGAATTCATGTATTTCAATGCTTCCGACCACCAGCCTGTTCCTTTGTAACCCACCATATTGGAAATAATGAGCGGGAACTGTAACAAACTTGCCGCAAAGATGACGGGAATAACGCCGGCGGTATTTACCTTAACCGGGATATGGGTGGAATTGCCGCCCATCATTTTATTACCCTGAATTTTCTTTGCATACTGAATGGGAATCTTACGTACTGCGTCACTCAAAAGAATAACGAGAATGATAAGCCCCAGAACTGCTGCAATAATAAGTACCGAACTTAAAATTGCTGTAGGGATGGATTTTCCTTTTATGAATTTCTCGAAAAGGTTTACCGCATCCTGAGGGAACGTGGAAATAATGTTGATAACAAGGACAATGGAAATACCGTTTCCAACGCCGTTTTCCGTAATACGTTCACCTAACCACATAAGGAAAGCCGATCCGGCTGTCATAGCTGCAATCACGCAGATGATTCCGAGTGCATTCCGGTAATTCTCCATAAGGAGTCCCTTGTAACCGATTGCCATTGCACCGGACTCAATAAGAGCAAGTGCCACGGTAAGATATCTTGTAATTGCTGCAATTTTCTTTCTTCCGTCTTCCCCGTCACGCTGCATTTCCTCTAAAGGAGGAATCGCAATTGTAAGTAACTGCATAACAATCGAGGAAGTAATGTACGGTGTAATACCAAGTGCCAGGATGGACATTCTTTCCAAAGAACCACCGGTAATCGCCGTCAGGATACCGCCGTCGCCACCGCCTAAGATCTGATCCATTAAAGCTTTGATCTGGGTGGGGTCAACTCCCGGGATGGGAATCTGGCTTCCGACACGAATTACGACCATCATCAGCAAAGTGTATAACAACTTTTTACGGATTTCCTTGATTTTAAAAGCATTAATAAATGTTTTAAACACTAGATCACCTCTGCTGTTCCGCCTGCGGCCTCAATTTTCTCCTTTGCAGTTTCCGAAAAAGCGTTAACCTGAACGGTAAGCTTCTTTGTAAGTTCGCCGTTTCCTAAAATCTTAACGCCGTCCACCGTCTGAATACCGGTGTTGACATCTTTGATGATGCCTTTTTCGATTAAGCTTTCGATTGTAACGGTATCACCGTTTTCATAGTTCTTATCAAGAACGGATACATTGATTGCAATGATTTCCTTGGTATTTCTGTTCTTGAATCCTCTCTTGGGAATACGTCTGTAAAGGGGCATCTGACCACCTTCAAAGCCGATTCTGGGAGCACCGGAACGAGCCTTCTGACCCTTGTGTCCCTTACCTGCGGTCTTTCCGTTTCCGGATGCATGTCCACGACCGCGTCTGAAATTATTGCTGTGCTTTGAGCCTTCAGCAGGGCTTAAATTCGATAAATCCATTTCGGATCTCCTTTCTTTGCTATAATCGCCCGGAAAATCCACATAAGCCTTATCCGACATGTCAGATTTCCGGACTCGCATTTTACTTAATCTTTCCTCGTATCTCCGGCATTCTTTGAAAGAATACCGGACGGGGTAAAGGAATTATTCGGTAACTTTCAGCATGTAACCTACCTGCTGAATCTGTCCTCTGGTAGCTGCGTTATCAGGTAACTCAACTACTTTATGCATTTTGGTAAGACCCATTGCTTCCAAAGTTCTTTTGTGCTTCGGAACAGCACCGATGGGAGACTTTACCAATTCGATTTTTAATGTTTTGTCTGCCATTTTATGACTCCTTTCGTTATCCAATCATTCGGTTTAAGCCATAACTTCTTCTACGGATTTGCCGCGCTTTCTTGCAACATCTTCCGGATTCTTTACCTGGCTTAAGCCTTCGATGGTAGCCATAACAACGTTCTGCTTGTTATTGGATCCCAGGGATTTGGTACGAATATTCTTGATTCCGGCAAGCTCGCATACAACACGGGCAGGACCGCCTGCGATGATACCGGTACCACCGGGAGCTCTTTTAAGCAGCACGTTTGCTGAACCGTATTTGCCGATATAATCATGTGTTACAGAATTATTCTCATCCAATGCTACGGATACAATGTGCTTCATTGCATCTTCTTTTCCCTTACGGATTGCTTCGGGAATTTCTACAGCCTTTCCGAGACCTGCACCAACATGTCCGTTTCCGTCACCTACAACAACGAGTGCTGTAAATCTCATGTTACGTCCACCCTTAACGGTTTTCGTTACACGCTTGATCGTAACGACTTTATCCTTAATTTCTCCTAACTGAGAAGGATCGATAATATTACGCTGCATTATTATTTTCCTCCCTTTCCTTAAAACTCAAGACCGGCTTCTCTGGCTGCGTCTGCCAAAGCTGCGATCTTACCCTGATATATAAAGCCGCCTCTGTCAAATACTACGGTGGTAATTCCCTTGTCGATTGCTTTCTTGGCAATTACCTTTCCAAGATATGCTGCTGCTTCAACGTTATTGGTCTTCTCAAGTTCTGCCTTCACATCCTTATCCAAGGTGGATGCGGAAACTAAAGTGTTTCCAACGGTATCGTCGATAATCTGAGCATACATATGATTATTGCTGCGAAAAACTGCCAAGCGGGGTCTTTCGGGCGTACCGTGAAAACGGTTACGAATTTTTCTGTGTTTCTTAACACGAATTTCCTGTCTGGACTCTTTACTAACCATTTTTTACACTCTCCTTATCTTACTTCTTACCGGTCTTGCCGACTTTACGTCTGATAGTTTCATCAGCATACTTGATACCCTTGCCCTTGTAAGGTTCAGGTCTTCTCTTGTCTCTGATTTCAGCTGCGAACTGGCCAACCTTTTCTTTGTCAATTCCCTTAACGATGATGTTGTTACCGTCAACTACGGTCTCAATTCCTTCGGGATCTTCCATCTCAACCGGATGAGAATAACCTAAGTTTAAGGTAAGCTTCTTTCCGGATTTGGATGCTTTGTAGCCGACACCGTTTACTTCAAGCTTCTTCTCGAAACCATCGGTAACACCGACTACCATGTTATGAATCAAAGTTCTGGTAAGTCCGTGTAAGGACTTCATCTTCTTTAAATCATTGGGTCTGGAAACTACTACTTCTGCGCCTTCAACCTTGATTTCCATCTCGGAAGGAAGGACTCTCTCAAGAGTTCCCTTAGGACCTTTTACAGTCACTTTGTTATTTTCTGCGACATCCACAGTAACACCTGCGGGAATCGCGATTGGCATTCTTCCTATACGTGACATGCCCGTACCTCCTAAATATATTGTTTTGTTTGTTTAACAGTTACCTAATGTAAAATACTATCATTTATTAACTATTGTATGCAGATAATTACCATACAAATGCAAGTACTTCACCGCCGACATTCAGCTTTCTTGCTTCCTTATCGGTGATAACGCCCTGGTTTGTGGAAATGATAGCAACACCGAGTCCTCCCAAAACCTTAGGAAGTTCATCCTTGCTCGCATAAACGCGAAGACCGGGTTTGGAAATTCTCTTGATACCGGTAATGATCTTGTCATTCTTGTCAACACCATACTTTAAGGTGATGTGAATGTCCTTGAAATTTCCGTTATCAACAAGTTCATATGCTTTGATATATCCCTCATCCAGAAGAATCTTTGCGATAGCAAGTTTCATTTTGGAAGAAGACACATCTACTGTATCATGCTTTGCAGAGTTCGCATTACGGATTCTTGTAAGCATATCTGCAATAGGATCGCTCATTGTCATTGATTTTGCCTCCTTAATTATTCTACGTAAATCCTTTTATCCTACCAACTGGATTTCTTAACGCCGGGAATCTCGCCCTTATATGCAAGTTCTCTGAAGCAAATACGGCAGATACCGTATTTTCTTAAGTATGCATGAGGACGTCCGCAGATTCTGCAACGGTTGTACTCTCTTACAGAAAACTTCGGGGTGCGTTTCTGTTTGATCTTCATAGACGTTTTAGCCATGAAATATTACCTCCTTTTAATTTCCCACTGTTACTTTGCAAACGGCATGTTGAAAAGTCTGAGTAACTCACGAGCTTCCTCATCGGTCTTTGCTGTGGTTACGAAGATAACATCCATACCTCTAACTTTGTCTACTTTGTCATACTCGATTTCAGGGAAAATTAACTGCTCTTTGATGCCGAGTGCATAATTTCCTCTTCCGTCAAACGCATTGGGATTTACGCCTCTGAAGTCACGTACACGAGGCAATGCGAGGTTTACTAAACGATCCAAAAATTCATACATTTTGTCGCCTCTTAAGGTAACCTTGCATCCAATGTTCATTCCTTCTCTGATCTTGAAGTTTGCGATGGAACCTTTCGCCTTTGTAAGAACTGCCTTCTGACCGGTAATGGTCTCGAGATCCTTAACAGCGGATTCCAAAGCCTTTGCATTTTCTTTTGCTTCGCCGACACCCATATTGATTACAATCTTATCAAGCTTAGGAATTTCCATTACGTTCTTGTAACCAAACTTCTTCTGCATAGCATCAGCGATTTCGTCTTTGTATAAATCTTTCAGTCTACTCACGTTTGTGTTCTCCTTCACTTAATTAATCAATCTTATCTCCGGTTGCCTTTGCGAAGCGAACCTTCTTGTCACCTTCCATGCGGAATCCAACTCTTGTAGTCTTGCCTTTTACAACAAGCATAACGTTGGATGCGTCAATGAAAGCTTCTTTCTCAATAATGCCACCGTTCGGGTTTCCTGCAGAGGGTTTGGAATGTTTCTTGATCACATTCACGCCTTCTACTTTAACCTTGCCGTCTTTGTGGCTTACTTCAAGCACTTTACCCTGCTTTCCGTTATCTGCTCCGGCAATTACCTTTACGGTATCGCCTCTTTTAATCTTCATCATAGCCATCTTGACGTACCTCCTATAATACTTCGGGAGCGAGGGAAACAATCTTCATATACTGTTTCTCACGAAGCTCTCTTGCTACAGGCCCAAAAATACGGGTTCCTCTCGGTGTCTTATCATCTTTGATAATAACGGCTGCGTTCTCATCAAATTTGATGTAAGAACCGTCTTTACGACGAGCACCTTTTACGGTACGAACCACAACGGCCTTTACGACGTCACCCTTCTTTACAACACCGCCGGGTGTTGCATCTTTAACAGAAGCGATGATTACGTCACCAATGTTTGCATATCTTCTTGTAGATCCGCCTACGACACGAATGCAAAGTAATTCTTTTGCACCGGTATTGTCAGCGACCTTCAACCTAGTTTCCTGTTGAACCATGGTAATCTCCTTCCAATCGTTGGGCAAATATTATTTTGCTCTTTCAATGATTTCTGTAAGTCTCCATCTTTTATCTTTGGAGAGCGGTCTTGTTTCTACTACACGTACGGTATCGCCGATGTTGCACTCGTTCTTCTCGTCATGAGCTTTTAACTTGTAAGTTCTCTTTACGATTTTTCCGTAGAGAGGATGTTTTACATGGTTTTCTACTGCAACAACGATTGTTTTATCCATTTTATTGCTTACGACCTTACCGGTACGTACTTTTCTTAAATTTCTTTCCACAGTTTTGCTCCTTTCTCAATTTGACGAATGCGTTTTACGCTTCTTTTGCTTTCTCAGTGATAACGGTCTGAATTCTTGCGATATTCTTTCTTACTTCTTTGATTCTGGAAGTGTTATCCAACTGATTGGTAGCATTCTGAAATCTCAAATTGAAAAGTTCTTTCTTTGCATCAACCAAAGCCTGATTTAAATCTTCAGTGGATTTCGCTTTTAAATCTTCAACATATTTATTCGTCTTCATTCTATACACCGCCTTCCAAATCTGCCTTAGAAACAATCTTGCACTTGCAAGGAAGTTTGTGGGATGCAAGACGTAATGCTTCTTTTGCAACCTCTTCGCTTACGCCGGAGATTTCGAACATTACACGTCCGGGTTTTACAACCGCTACCCAGTACTCAACAGTTCCTTTACCGGAACCCATACGTGTTTCAGCAGGTTTCGTAGTGATGGGCTTATCAGGGAAGATCTTGATCCAAACCTGACCGCCACGCTTAATATAACGGGTCATTGCAACACGGGCTGCCTCAATCTGATTGGACTTAATCCAGCAGGGTTCTGTTGCTACAAGTCCGAATTCACCATAACTGATGGTATTTCCACGAAGCGCCTTTCCGGTCATGGTACCGCGGAACTGTTTACGACGCTTTACTCTTTTCGGCATTAACATTATTTATCTCCCCCTTCCTTTTCTTCTTTGGTGGGAAGGATTTCACCCTTGTAGATCCATACCTTAACACCAAGTTTTCCGTAGGTGGTATCTGCTTCTGCAAAACCATAATCGATGTCGGCACGAAGTGTCTGAAGAGGAATGGTTCCGTCGCTGTATGTTTCGGAACGAGCCATATCAGCACCGCCTAAACGTCCGGAAACGGAAGCTTTGATTCCGAGCGCACCGCTCTTCATGGTTCTTCCCATGCAGGACTTCATTGCTCTACGGAAGGAAACACGGTTCTCAAGCTGAGCTGCGATGTTCTCTGCAACAAGCTGAGCATCCTTATCCGGCTTCTTAATCTCTTCTACATCAACTGTAACGTCCTTGCCGGTCATTTTCTGAAGTTCCTTCTTGGTTACTTCAACGTCTGCACCGCCCTTACCGATTACGACACCGGGCTTTGCTGTGTAAACTTTAACCTTCACCTTGTTGGACTTTCTCTCAATTGTGATGTCGCTTACACCGGCCTGAAACAATTTTTTCTTTAAATATTTTCTGATATTGTAATCTTCTACTAAATTGTCTGCGAAATCAGAATCTGCATACCAGGTAGAACTCCAATCCTTGATTACGCCAACTCTTATTCCATGAGGATTAACTTTCTGTCCCATTCTATTCCTCCTATCTCTCGTCAAGCACGATGGTAATGTTGCTCATTCTCTTCTCGATTCTGTAAGCTCTACCCTGTGCCCTCGGTCTGATTCTCTTCATTGTCGGTCCCTTGTCTGCGTAGCAGGCTGCAACATAGAGCTTATCAGCGCTCATACCGTTGTTGTTCTCTGCGTTTGCGATAGCGGACTGCAATAACTTCTTGATAATGCTTGAAGCATATCTGGGATTGTACTCAAGGATTGCGAGTGCGGTCTGCACATCTTTTCCTCTGATTGCATCCAATACGAAGCATGCTTTCTGAACGGAAACTCTTGCATAAGATAACTTAGCACTGGGTCTTGTTTCCTTCTGGTTAGCATTTCTTTCACGTTTGTATTTGGATCTGCTTAACTGCTTTTCATTTACTTCCATTTGGAAAACCTCCTTTCAAGTTATCTTATTTCACTTTGGACTTCTTCTCGTCTTTGCCGTGGCCTCTGAAGGTTCTTGTGGCAACGAACTCGCCGAGCTTATGTCCAACCATATCTTCTGTTACATATACAGGCACATGCTTTCTTCCGTCATGAACCGCAATCGTATGTCCTACAAAGGAAGGAAAGATTGTGGATCTGCGGGACCAAGTCTTGATAACCTGCTTATTTCCAGCTGCATTCATTTCATCAACCTTCTTAAGAAGGGATGCATCTGCAAAAGGTCCTTTTTTCAATGATCTAGCCATTTGTTTTTTTCCTCCTAATCCTACTTAATACCGCGTCCGTCTCTTCTTCTTACGATGAGCTTGTTAGACTGTTTCTTCTTCTTACGTGTCTTCAAGCCCAAAGCGGGTTTGCCCCAAGGTGTGCAAGGACCGGGACGTCCGATACCTGCTTTACCTTCACCACCACCGTGAGGGTGATCGTTGGGGTTCATTACGGAACCGCGAACTGTAGGTCTGATACCCATATGGCGCTTACGACCAGCTTTACCGATATTGATAAGGTTGTGGTCAACATTTCCTACAACACCGATCGTAGCTCTGCATCCTAAAGGAACCATTCTCATTTCGCCGGAAGGAAGACGAAGTGTTGCGTACTTTCCTTCTTTAGCCATAAGCTGTGCAGAGTTTCCTGCGGAACGAACAAGCTGTCCGCCTTTTCCCAAGTGAAGCTCAATGTTGTGAACCTGAGTACCTACGGGAATGAGTTCAAGGGGAAGGCAGTTACCGATTCTTACTTCGGCTTCCGGTCCGTTCATGATCTTCATGCCGTCCTTAAGTCCTTCGGGAGCAAGGATGTATGCCTTTTCTCCATCCGCATAAGTGATAAGAGCGATATTCGCCGTTCTGTTCGGATCATATTCGATACCGCTTACTACAGCGGGGATACCGTCTTTATATCTCTTGAAATCTACGATTCTGTATTTCCTTCTGTTACCGCCACCGCGATGTCTTACTGTGATTTTACCCTGATTGTTACGTCCGGCATTCTTTGCTTTTGAAACGACCAAAGATTTCTCGGGAGTCTTCTTGGTGATTTCAGAGAAGTCGGAACCCGTCATGTTTCTTCTGGACGGGGTATAGGGATTATATGATTTAATACCCATTGTTCTATCTCCTTTTCTTAACTTTATTTATCATCATGCTTCATTGCATATAGTCGAGACGATTCTTAGATTCCGGAGAACAGCTCGATGTCCTTGCTGTCTTCTGTTAAGGTTACGATTGCCTTCTTCGTCTCTGCGGTCTTACCGTAAACATTACCGCGGCGCTTGTTCTTGCCTTCGCAGTTTAAGGTGTTTACTTTCTTTACGACTGTTCCCGGGAACATCTTCTCTACCGCATCTTTGATCTGAGTCTTGCTGGACTGCTTGCTAACTAAGAATGTGTATTTCTTCTCACCCATGCCGGCCATACTCTTTTCGGTAACTACCGGTTTAAGGATTACGTCATAGTACTTAATATCTGCCATTATGCGTACACCTCCTCAATCTTGGAAACAGCATCCTTTGTAAGAACCACGGTGTTTGCATTCATAATGTCATATACATTGATGTTTGTGCATACAGCAGTTTTTGCATCGGGAATGTTTCTTGCGGAAAGAACAACATTCTTGTCATTCTCGTTAATAACCACATATGCCTTTGTTGCTTTTAAATTTGCAAGCACTTCGGCGAATTTCTTTGTTTTGATTTCGTCAAACTTAAGTTCATCAAGTACTAACAGCTTTCCGTCAGCAACCTTGCTCGTAAGAGCGGACTTAAGTGCAACTTTCTTTTCTTTCTTGTTTAACTTAAAGGAATAGTCTCTTGGAGTGGGAGCGAATACTACGCCACCGTGTGTCCACTGAGGGGATCTCGTTGAACCCTGTCTTGCATGACCGGTTCCTTTCTGTCTCCAAGGCTTTCTTCCGCCGCCGGACACCTCTGATCTGGTCTTTGCCTTCTGTGTGCCCTGACGCATATTTGCAAGGTGCTGTACTACAGCCATGTGAACAAGATGCTCATTAACTTCAACGCCGAATACTGCATCGTTTAAGTCAAGTGTTCCAACTTCCTTGCCTTCCATATTATAAACAGATACCTGTGCCATCTGTATGTTCCTCCTTCCCTGCGATTATGCTTCTGCCTTTGTTGTCTCTTTAATGGTAACTAAGGCTTTCTTGGGTCCGGGTACTGCACCCTTTATCAAAAGAAGATTCTTTTCAGCATCAACTCTTACAACCTCAAGATTTCTTACGGTAGCTTTCTTGCCACCCATCTGACCGGGCATTCCTTTTCCCTTGAATACACGGCTCGGGGATGAACATGCACCGTTGGAACCCTGATGACGATGGAATTTGGAACCATGTTTCATCGGTCCTCTGTGCTGACCAAGTCTCTTGATTGCACCCTGGAATCCTTTTCCTTTGGTGATTGCAGTAGCATCAATCTTGTCGCCCTCGGCGAAAATGTCTGCTTTGATTTCCTGTCCGAGTTCATATTCGGAGCTGTTCTCAAATCTGAATTCACGAACATATCTCTTGGATGTGGTGTTTGCATTCTTGAAATGTCCCTGCATAGCCTTTCCTACGCCATGCACATGAATCACTTCCTTATTGCCTTTTGCATCCTTGTTTGTGATTCTGTCCTTCTTGTCAACGAAACCAACCTGGATTGCTTCGTAACCGTCATTCTCAATTGTCTTGGTCTGGGTTACAACACAGGGGCCGGCCTGAAGAACCGTTACCGGAATGAGCGTTCCGTCTTCAGCGAAGATCTGGGTCATTCCAACCTTTGTAGCCAAAATTGCTTTCTTCATTATTTTTCCCTCCTTATTTCTACTACAGCGGCATCTTAAGTAAAGTCGGATGCATACTAGTTGTAGAAGGTAATTTATTGTTTGTTTTAATTACATCATCTTTACATTAATGAAAACGCCTGCGGGCATTTCATTACTCTTCATAGCTTCCATCATATTAGGGTTCGGATCGATGATATCGATGAGTCTCTTGTGAGTTCTCTGCTCGAACTGCTCTCTGGAATCTTTGTACTTATGTACGGCACGGATAATGGTAACTACTTCCTTCTTAGTAGGAAGGGGAACCGGTCCGCTCACCTTTGCACCATTCTTCTTTGCAAGATCGATGATCTTCTTTGCAGATGCATCTACCGTTTTGTGATCATAAGCCTTGAGTGTGATTCTCATAACCTGATTTGCCATAAAAAAAGTCGCCTCCTTTTCGCACTTTTAAAATTCAAGTGAGACAAGCGGTGACTGTACACTCTCCCGTGTGTGTCCTGTCTCGGTACGTTACTTAAGAATTAATCCGACCTCATACCAATTCAGGATTTTCACGTCGTTTCTGCATTTTGCAGACTAAAATGTTTTGTACAGTGACTTGTCGCCAGTATCTTGACTTGACATTCGCTCCTCGCAAAAACCTGCGGGCTAACCCACAGCAACCTTGCGGATCATCACTATCATGCCACAGCATTTGCTATTCTATAATATATTCATAAACTTTGCAAGTATTTTTTTGCTATTTTTCACAATTTTCAAAAAAAGCCGGAAAAATAGTGCCCGGAGCATTTTCCGGGCACTATATCTAGTCGTTAATCTTCTTTAAGACCAAACTATCTTACTGCATCATGGAACCTGCAATAGAAACAGAGTAAATGATGATTGTAACGATAGCTCCTACTACAGAAAGGATGATACCGATGAGACCGAGAGTTCCACCGAGCTTTGCATCCTTATTATCAGGATCGGTCTTCTTTGCAAGGCTTGAAAGAATAAGTGCAGCTACACCGAAAGGAAGTCCGGATCCGCCACAGATACCAAGTACAAGACTTACAATACCGAAAATCTTAGCAAGAAGAGCTTTTACGTTCTTTTCCATTTTCTAATTCCTCCTTTTAATAATTGTGAATAATAATTGTGAAATATCAATCGTGGTGAACCTTCCATAATATTCTATGTTATGCACCCACGGAAATAAATTATACACTCATTTCTCTTTTTTCGCAAGTAGTAATCATGTCGCCGGAGGAATGTCACCGGAGGGACAGGTCTCCGCTCCGCTAAAGGTTTCCGAAGGAAACTTTGCGGTCATGGCTCAGTACCAAGGTCCACCGGACCTTGTTCGCCCCTGCGGTGACACATGACAGCACTTGAAGAATGTGTCTTCATATATTATATTGGTTATATTAATAAAGAAAGAAAAGGAACTGAAGAAATGTGGGTAGCCGACAATTGGAAAGATTATGAGGTTCTCGCCACCTCCGGTGGTGAAAAATTGGAACGCTGGGGAAAATACGTGCTTGTCCGCCCGGATCCCCAGGTCATCTGGAACACGCCGAAAAGTAACAAGGGCTGGAAGAATTTCAACGGACATTACCACCGCTCTTCCAAAGGCGGCGGTGAATGGGAATTCAAATCTCTCCCGGAAGAATGGGATATCTCCTATAATGAACTGACTTTCCGCTTAAAGCCTTTCAGTTTCAAACACACCGGTCTTTTTCCGGAGCAGGCGGTCAACTGGGACTGGTGCTCCTCTATAATAAAGAAGAAAGTATCCGAAAAACCCGACAGACCATTCAAAGTACTGAACCTTTTTGCCTATACCGGCGGCGCTACTTTATCCGCCGCCAAAGCCGGTGCGGCAGTCACCCATGTGGATGCTTCCAAGGGAATGGTTCAATGGGCAAAGGAAAATGCAGCCGTCTCCGGTTTAAGTGATGCCCCAATCCGCTGGCTCGTCGATGACTGTGTAAAATTCGTAGAACGGGAAATCCGCCGCGGCAACAAATACGACGGAATCATTATGGATCCCCCTTCCTACGGTCGCGGACCGAAAGGAGAAATATGGAAAATAGAGGACAGCATTTTTCCGTTTGTGGAACTGACTTCCCAACTGCTGGATAAAAACAGTTCCTTCTTATTAATAAACTCTTACACCACCGGCCTGCAGCCGGCAGTCCTTACCTATATGATTAATACCGCCATTGTTCCGAAATTCGGCGGGTCCGTGGAATCCTCCGAAATCGGCCTTCCGGTAACGGATGACGGCTTGGTTCTCCCGTGTGGTGCAAGCGGAAGATGGAGTAAAATCGAGTAGAAAAAAGCAATTGAAGCCTATTATCAAGTAGGGAAGACTTGTCGCACCATATATAAAAAAGAGTCGCTTGCGACTCTTTCGCGCCCGAGCGGATTGCGAAGCAATATTTACATTTCCGCGAGGTGCGCATCCTGCGGAGCATTTTGCTTCCATAAATCAGTTAATTCATTTTCCGAATTAATATCCTGCTTTCTGAACATACTGCATTAAGCTGCTTCCGATACTTGTCGTTAAGGAAACAATTGTTCCGATAAGAGCAAGTGCAAGGCAGATAATACCGAAAATAAATCCGAGTTTTGCTTTTCCGTCTTCGGAATCCTTATTCTTTCCGATAATACCAAGTACCAATGCCGCTACACCAAACGGGAATCCAAAGCCCGAGCAGCAGATGGAGATGGAGCATACCATACCGATGATGCCGAAGATAAAGGATAATTTACCCAAAACCGTGCCGTTATTGTTGCCGTCCATTTCAAATCCTCCCTGAAATCTTAAAAAACTATTAACAATTGCTACAGACACAGTTTATAACAATTTAGCGCTTTAATCAAGTAAAAAATATTTTTACAGCACCGTCAGTCCCCAGCCAACATAGAGGACATTGCGAATCAGCCACTGAAATCCCATAATAATCAAATCAAAATACACAAGATTCGTTACCGGGAAGGAAGTAAATCCGAGTTTCTTCGTATGCTTGCAAAGAAATGTATTAATCATAAACATGGTATACATTACCACACTTGTCAGAATAAACGGATTTGATAAAAAGCTCTCCCATATTCTCAGATGCACCATGTGATTAAACGCTCTCGTACAGCCGCATCCCGGACAATACATATGGAAAAGCAAAAGCATCGTACAGGTCGTCTTTCCGTGTGTAATTCTTTCTCCGAAGATCAAAAATACGATTGTCGCTACCGCAAATATCCCTAAAAAAACCTTGCCGACCACATACCATGCATCGGTAGAGTCGTCCTTAAACTCTCTGACTTCTTTTTCCATATCCTAAAAATAATCCATAATCGACGTCGTCAGTTGCAGAATGAAAGCAGCCAACCGGATTAAGTTAACGACAGATCCGACGATTCCCAAAATCATGCCGATGTTGGCCATTCTTGCTTTTTCACATTCTTTCGCTCCGCGGATGCCGAGAATGATTGCAATAATACCGGGAACAATTCCGATTCCGCTGCAGGTAAGGGATAAGGAAACAATTCCGCAAACCAGAGCACCGATTGCAAGACCGTTGCTCTTTCTTTCCGGCATGTCATCTTCATAATAAGAAGCAAATGCATCATTTGCATACACGTTGCTGCCGTAATAATCCGGTCCGGAATACTCCTGATTTGAAGAATATCCGGCATTGTATCCGCCGTATGAATTGGAAGGTGCCTTATAACCGTAACTGCCGTTTCCGGCTGCATTATACGCACCCGGCGCACCGTATGCAGCTGCATTTCCGTATGTATTCGTATTGCCGTAGTTTCCGGCAGGAGCGTTACCGTAATTATTGGCACCGCCATAGGTATTGGCACCGCTGTAATTACCGGTTCCGTATGCGTTTGCTCCGGCGTAATTGCCTGCACCACCGTATGTATTGGCGCTGCCGTAATTATTCGTACCGTTATAGTTTCCGGAATTCCCGTAATTACCGCTTCCGCCGTAATTGTTCGTTCCGCCGTAGGCATTACCGCCATTGTAATTTCCGGCAACACTTCCGTTCGCATCCCCGAATGTCGCGTCAGCGTCACCACCAGGCTGTGCATTGGCACCATATCCGAATGCATTTGCAAAATAGTCTTCCTGTGACTGTACCTTGAATCCGGCGGGTTCCGCTACGGCTTCCGTAACAGCTTCCGCTGCCGGTATTCCCGTTTCCGCAGGCGGCAATACTTCCGTAACCGGATCTGCCTCAAAAACATCTGCCTGCGGCTCAAACGCTACAGTGCCCGGCTCTGTTACCGGAGCAACCGGCTCTGCAAACGGGTCCGGTGCATCCATCACCACATTCTGCGCAGTAGGAGCATCCACAACATTAATGTCCGCTTTGACGTTTAAATCTCCTCCCATGTTGTTAAAATCGTCCAAAACTTAATTCCTCCAAATTCCCTGTTACACAATAATGTATTTCTTAATTTGTATTTCTTTTTCAGTTAAAAATGAATCAGCCGGATATTCCCTTGCCACTAAAAATGAGCGATATCCGTATTCTTTGCAAGATCACTGTCGATTGTGCAGATATCAAGCATGTTCAGATCATGTACATTCTTGTGACCGGTATTTCTTGCGATTTCCTTTAGTTCCTGCGTGATCTGCCCGATGGTAATCTCATCATATTCACGCTCAAGCAGAATGAAATCCGCGCCCAGCGCAATCAGTTTTGCCAGTTCCTTTGCATCATTTATATCCTTAATGCTGACAATTAGTTCAATCTCCGAATTGACATGATTTAAATAATTCTTTGCACGTCTGAGTGCATAAGGCAACATTCCTGATGATACATCATTTAATACTACAAAATCAACCCCTGCATATACACATGCTGCCAGATCCTGCTCGATTCTTCCGATTACAAGACTGATTCCGATTGGAGTTCCGCCGGTTACTTCCTTTGCCTTTGCAACTTCCTTACGAAGTTCCTCTTTTCCGGATACATTCGGAATGTGGCTGTTCTTTCCTCTTACCAGAACAAGCGATGCTTCGGATAAATCATCCGCATTGTCGTTTCCCGGAATATATTCTCCCCAAAGGAATAAGTCGGTATTTCCGAACGGTCTGTCCAGTTTCACCGGCATCTCGGTACCTTTGCCGATAATCGCTTTAGCAGAAATTTCTTCTTCCCTGTTCATCGGCATCGGATCTAATTGTGCAGGCAGAAGGATAATTCCTTCCAGTCCGTTGGATGCGGGTCCTACTCCCGAAAGTACATGCAGACTCTTGGATTCGGCATCCGCAAGAAGGCTGTATTTCTTATCCAGGATGAAGCCGGTTCCCACTGCTTCTTCTGTTTCTTCCGCAGCTTCCTCGGCTGTTTCTTCCGCAACTTCTTCTACTTTTTCTTCTGCTGTTTCTTCTATGGTTTCTTCTGTAGTTTCTTCAACCGCTTCTTCTGTAGTTTCTTCAACCGCTTCTTCTACAGTCTCTTCGGCTGCTTCTTCAACTGTTTCTTCTGCAGTCTCTTCAGCTGCTTCTTCTACTGTTTCTTCAGTTGCTTCCTCAACTGCTTCTTCTACAGTCTCTTCAGCTGCTTCCTCAACTGTTTCTTCTGCAGTCTCTTCAGCTGCTTCTTCTACTGTTTCTTCAGCTACTTCCTCAACTGTTTCCTCTACAGTTTCTTCCGCTTTCTCTTCTTCAACCGGTTCTGCTTTTTCTTCAGTTGCTTCTTCCGCTTTCTCTTCTTCAACCGGTTCTGCTTTTTCTTCAGCAGCTTCCTCCACAGTCTCTTCAACTGCTTCTTCTACAGGCTCTTCAGTAGTTTCTTCTGCAACTTCTTCAAGCTCTACTGCTTCTCCGACCGGCTCCTCGTCATCAAAGAAAAACTCTTCCGTTCTGACCTTGTCGCCCATGTTCGGATTATTATCAAAGCCCGTAAAGAAATCTCCACCCTCGTTCATAGCGCTGACGGACGCCGGAATCTCCTGTGTCTCTAAAGGTTCTGCCGATTCTATTTTATTTTCTTCAAAGACGAAATCGTCTTCTTCGTTTTCTACCGGTTTCATGGAATCCTCTTTTTCTGCTTCGCTTTCTTTAGCAGTTTTTTCCTCTGAATTGCTTTCCTCGGTTACTGTATCTTTCTCTTCGGATTTGCTTTCCTCAGATTTGCCATCCTCGGAATCGCTTTCCTCTTTTACTTCTTTCTCATCGCCGCCCTCGTCGACGTCAGAAGTAGCTTCATCTACCACCACCACTTCTGAATCACTCCCGTCACTTGAGCGGTCACCTCCTTCGATGACCTTCTGCACGGCTCCGCTTCCTTCAATCGGATCCAGTCTCGGACGTTCCTTCTCCTCTTTTTCTTTCGCTTCACGTTCAAGCTGCTCCGGTGATTTTACCGGTTTTACGCCCTCGTAATAGGTCTCAATATTACTCTTGTCGACTTCCTTGTCGTCCTTGTCTTTCTCTTCAAGCCAAAACTCCTGACGCTTCTCAATGACATAACCCTTGTCTTCGTCCTTCTTCTCTTCGGCTTTTTCTTTCTCTTCTTCTTCTATCTTTTTAAACTTATCTTTTGATTCCGCACAAATCGGGCATTCCGTGATTTCACTGAATTTGATTCCGGCTTGTTGCTCATCAAAAATGTAACCGCAAACACTACATTCAAACTTTGCCATTTTAACCTCCCAAACGTATTTAAAAGTAGTAAAAAAATACCCTTTTGATTTTATCATATATGTTCTCATTTTACCAGCAAATATGTTATGATATACCTATAAACTTGGCAAAAGGGGGATGTTGCTATATGGAAATAAAAGAAACCACTTTCGGGCATCTTTCGAAGTCCGACAATCTTACACTTTCCGTGATGAGAATCGAACCCGCCGATCCCACCGAAATCAAGGGAATCGTGCAGCTTGTGCATGGCATGAACGAGTATAAGGAACGCTACCGCGACTTCATGAATTTCCTTGCATCGAACGGGTATTTAACCATCATCCACGACCACCGCGGCCACGGTCATTCGGTCAAAAATCCGGACGATCTCGGTTACATGTATGCGAGCGGTTACGTCGGAATTGTCAAAGATATTCATGAAATCACAATCGTTGCCAAAACCTATGCAGAGCGGATAACAGGACGGTCCGACCTCCCGTTTATTTTGCTCGGACACAGCATGGGTTCCATGGCAGTCCGCTGCTATATCCGCAAATTTGATGACGAAATCGACAAACTCTGCGTCATCGGTTCCCCTTCGAATCAGCCTGCTGCCAAAGCAGGGCTTATCGCAATCCGCTTATTTGAAAAAATCAAGGGCGACAGGGCACGTATGGGGCTGGTAGCAGGAATGGTAATGGGAAATTACGAAAAGCGTTTCAAGAAAGAAGGCATTCCCCATTCATGGGTTAACTCCGATTTGGAAGAAGTAAAAAAGTACAATGCCGACCCTTACTGTAATTACTGCTTTACCTTAAACGGTTTTGAAAATCTCGTAAAACTGACCATGTTAACCTATAAAGACGGCGGACACCAGATGAAGAATCCCGACCTTCCGATCCGCTTCTTCTCAGGCGAACAGGACCCCTGCGCAGTAAATACCAAAGCATTCATGCAGGCGGTTGATTTCCTGAAAAAACAGGGTTACAGGGATGTTGAAGGAAAAATGTATTATAACATGCGGCATGAAATTTTAAACGAGCCGAAACACCAGAGTGTCTATGATGACATTTTGGCATTCATAAACGAGCAGGTTTTATAACGGGGTAAAAAATGGGAAATTATATTCTGGCACTGGACGCGGGAACCACGTCCGAACGCGCAATCGTATTTGATAAAAAAAGCCACATCGTCAGTGTGGCACAGAAAGAAATCACACAGTACTATCCGAAGGCCGGATGGGTGGAACATGATCCGAACGAACTCTGGGCAACGCAGCTTGCCGTTTCCGTGGAAGCCATGTCCTTAGCCGGAATCGAAGCTTCCGATGTGGATGCCATCGGCATAACCAACCAGCGTGAGACGACAATCGTCTGGGATAAAAATACCGGTCATCCGGTTTACAACGGAATCGTCTGGCAGTGCCGCCGCACCAATGAAATCTGTGACGAGCTCGCCTCTTACAGCGATATGTTCCGTGAAAAAACAGGTCTCGTTCTGGACCCGTATTTTTCCGCAACCAAATTAAAATGGATTCTGGACAACGTGGAAGGTGCCCGTGACAAAGCCTATGCCGGACAGCTCCTTTTCGGCACCGTGGAAAGCTGGCTTATCTGGAAACTGACAAAAGGCGCCAGGCACATCACGGACTTAAGCAATGCTTCCCGCACCATGCTTTTTAATATTCACACGTTAACCTGGGACCGGGAAATCTGTGATTTACTGGATATCCCCCTTTGCATGCTTCCGACTCCGGTGGAGAATTCCTCGGTTTATGCGGAAACTTCAATCGAACTGCTCGGCAGTCCCATAAAGATTGCAGGTGCTGCAGGCGATCAGCAGGCTGCACTCTTCGGACAGAAGTGCTTTAACCGGGGAGATATCAAGAACACATACGGTACCGGCTGCTTCCTTCTCATGAATACCGGAAGGGATCCGATTTTTTCCAAAAACGGTCTGGTTACCACCATCGGCTGGGGCAAGGGCGGCGAAATCGCCTATGCGCTCGAAGGCTCCGTTTTCATGGGCGGTGCCGTTATCCAGTGGCTTCGTGATGAACTCGGACTGATCAACAATGCTCCCGAAACGGAAGAAATTGCCGGGAAAGTTTCCGATACCAACGGTTGCTACATCGTTCCTGCATTTACAGGACTCGGCGCACCCTACTGGAAGCCCGAAGCAAAAGGCACGATTACAGGTCTGACGAGAGGTGTCAACCGTTTCCATATCGTACGCGCAGCGCTCGATTCCATCACCTATCAGGTCAACGATATTGTAAAGGCAATGGAGAAAGATGCCGGCAGTCCGGTTTCCTCCATCCGTGTGGACGGCGGCGCCAGCATCAACAATTACCTTATGCAGACGCAGGCGGATATCAGTAATGTCAATGTCATCCGTCCCGACTGCGTGGAAAGTACCGCACTCGGTGCGGCTTACCTTGCGGGGCTTGCTACAGGTTTCTGGGAAAACGAGGAAGACATCCGGAAAAATGCAGCCGACGAAACAACCTTCCATCCATCTTTGGCGGAAGACGAAAGGAAGGAGCGTCTTAAAGGCTGGCAGAATGCAGTCGGGATGTTACTGTAAAGCCGAGTGTATCAACGGCAAGTTGCAAACAGAATTCGTTTCATTCCTAAGAACAATCTGAATTCGACAGAAAAATAAACATATGAAAAACAATTACAGACTTACAATTTCATACGACGGAACACGTTATTTCGGCTGGGAACACCAGCCGAATACTGATTTAACCATCCAGGGAAAAATCGAAGCCGTCCTCTCCCGTATGACCGGCGAGGAGGTCGAAGTTCTGGGCGCCGGCCGGACGGATGCCGGTGTCCATGCAAAGGGAATGGTTGCAAACTGTTTTTTAAATACCGAACTTACCGAAAGCGAAATCCGGAAATATCTAAACCGATATCTTCCCGAAGACATCTCTGTCACGGACGTCACTTTGGCCGGTCCCCGTTTCCATGCACGCTATAATGCACTCGGCAAGACCTACTGTTACACCTGTTATATCGGTGAAAACAAGCCGGTTTTCAATCGAAAATATGTCTATGTTCTCGAAGACCGTCCGAATATCGACCGCATGAAATCCGCGGCGGCGTATCTTACCGGCGAGCATGACTTTGCCGCATTTTGTTCCAATCCGAAAATGAAGAAATCCACGATCCGGTGCGTGGATACAATTGACATCGCAGTAAGCGGAGACCTTTTAACCTTTACCTTCCACGGCAACGGATTCTTACAGCACATGGTACGGATACTGGTCGGAACGCTTCTGGAAGTGGGCTTCGGAAAACGCACGCCGGAAAGCATTTTGACGCTGCTTGAAAATAAGGACCGGAAAGCTGCCGGCCCGACCGCGCCGGCCTGCGGACTATGCATGATGAAAGTAGACTACCACTAAAGTACATCTGCTCTATTATGAATACGCGAAGAAGATAGGAAACATACATGAAAACCATCGCACACATCAAAACCGATTTTCCGGAAAAATTCGGAATCCCGAGGCAGTCAAGCCGCCTCTATGATTTAAAAGGAGAAATCCTCTTTACCCCCGAATTCCGTCACCCCGACGCCGTCAAAGGTCTTGACGGCTTTGATTATATCTGGCTTCTCTGGAAATTCGACGTTCCCGAAAAAGATAATTTCACGGCAACCGTGCGTCCTCCGAGACTCGGCGGAAATGTCCGTATGGGTGTTTTTGCTACACGTTCCCCTTTCCGCCCGAATCCGATCGGACTATCCTGTGTGCACTTAGACTCCGTGGAGCTTACCGGGAACGGTCCCGTTCTTAAGGTGTCCGGAGTTGACATGAAGGACGGCACCGAAATTCTCGATATCAAACCCTATCTTCCGTCCTACGATTCCCATCCGGATGCAAAAGAAGGCTTTACCAAAGATTCCATAGACCATCATCTGGAAGTAAATATTTCCGATGATTTCCTTGCTCTTTTTCCCAGAGAAAAAAGAGCAGGGATCTTAGGCCTTTTGGCTGATGATCCCCGCCCCTCTTATCAGGACGACCCGGAGCGAATCTACGGAGTAGCATTCGCCGGGTACAATATTCATTTTAAGGTGAACTTAAATTTACTGACCGTTACGGATGTATCTCCGATTTCACGTTCTTAAGTTCCACTATTCCTTTTTCTCAGGTTTCTCAGGTTTTCCTTTT
>CADANR010000016.1:65050-72267 GCA_902789265.1 uncultured Lachnospiraceae bacterium
TCATTTTTACTAAAAATTCGGGCGGTGGTCCTCCCATGACTCCCGGCGGCGGTCCGAAGCCCTCCACGCCGGGTGGCGGTCCGAAGCCTTCCACACCGGGTGGCGGTGCTCCGTAACCTGAAGAATCCTCTTCCGGAATTTCCGTTTCCTCTCCCTCTCTGATAATCTCTATCTCCGGTATTGATTTGCCGAAATCCTGATTTTCTTCTTTTACTCCGAGCGCAAGACCGTTCTGCGAATGCAACTGAATCTTTAACCCGACGCTCCGTAGAATCAGCTCCCCGCCCCGATCCGCGCAGCCGATTCCAAGTACACGTCCGCCGCTTCCGAACAGTTCCACCTTGGAATGCTCGATATATACCCTGCTTCTTCCGAACGGACATCCGATCATAATGACACGCGGTGCATTCATATCCATCTCAACCTGTGCCGAAACAATCTCAAGCCTGTTATCTCCCTTGGACGCCGAACCGATACCGGTAATACTCTTTCCACCGCCCTTTATTTCGAAAAGTGCATTGGAAATACGGGTAATGCTCTTTCCGGAAGGAGTTCCGATTCCGACACCGCTGACGCAGTTATAATCAATCACAAAATGCGTCTCGGAAACATCCACATTCACTTCACCCGCGAATGCACCGATTCCGACAAAAGCGGTAGCCTGGGACTGAATCCGGTTATTGCCGCCCTTTAACTGAAGCTTCACATTCGCACCGGGCAGATTTCCTCCGATTCCGACTGCTCTCTCACCGTTTACGTTAATATCCAGCTCGCCGGAAATGTCCATAATCACATTTCCGAACGGATGCAGTAAATCGTTTCCGATACCGAATGCACCCTGGCACTTCGTCTGAATATGCAAATTCCCTTTGCCCTGTAATTTTAAAAGTGAGCTTTCCGGAACCTTGATTCCGTTCGAATAAATATAATTCTCGCCTTCCAGAATCAATGTCAGTGTCGCATTCTCACCTATCTCAATGCCGACATCACTTGATTCATTTTGCAGAATAATATTGCGAATCGTCAGTGTGGTATCCGTATTATCTTTTACACGAATCTTGACACCCGCCGGATATTCATTGTTACCGATTAATGTAACGGTCTGACCGGAAAGCAGAATCTCCGTATATAATTCGAGCGCAATTCTCGTTAACATCATCTCACGCTCTTTGCTGACCACGTAAAGCTTCGCGAAATGATTTTCATCCGTGCCCTGATTACAATATTCGATTTCCTTGATCAGATGATCCGGAAGTCTTGTCAGAATTTCCAGACTCGGCTTTGCCAGATAGAATCCCTGAATCAGGTCAACGCCGAGGGCGATGGAAGCTTTCAGTTCATCCGCCGTTTCCACGCCTTCCGCAAGTGCATAGAAATCATTATCATGTGCAAACTCGATGATATTTTTTACAAAATGCTGCTTTCTGGGGTCCGTGTGAAGATTCGTAATTAACAGTCTGTCAATTTTGACACAGTTCGGAGTGTAGCGGAGAAGCGAGGACGTATTCGCATAACCGCAACCGTAATCATCAATTGCGATACTGAAGCCCTCGGATACACTTCTTTCCGTCAGTACACGAAGCTCTTCATCATCCAGCTCGGTCTGCTCGGTTACTTCCACAAACAGATTCTTAAAGATATCCGGATACATTTTTTTCAGTCTCTCGAAATCCGCTTTGTCAATCTGGAATCCCGGAATACTGTTAATAAAGATCTTCTTTCCTTCAAGCATTCCGCTCTTTTCGGTAATGTCTTTGAATACGTTGAAAAATGTAGCGCGCTCGATATCATAAAGACGCTTATTTATCGTCGCATACTTAATCATGGTAAGGGGTGAAATCGGAGCCTCCGTAGCGGTTCTCATCAAAGCCTCATAACCGAAAATCGATCCGTCGGATGCCTTCACAATCGGCTGGTATGCATACTTAAACAGGTTGTTATCAATAACATCCTTCATGGTATCCTGCTGTTTTAATTCATCCGGACTGAGTTCCTCTGCGATTGCATTATAAGCCCCTCGGCGGTTATTTTTCAAAAGTCTCTTGGATGCAAGGGCATCGTCAATCACCTGGGACATGTCGGTATCTTCGTATAAAACAACCATACCGGTGCTTGTGTTAATGTTTAATGTATATTCCTTATCGGTGGAGCGATTGTAATCTGCAACATTCGCTTCCAGATGACGAAGGAAGGAATCCACTGACCGCTCGCTTTCGTCCTCGTTTGCGCGAAGGAAAATCATAAATTCGTCACTGCCGAGGTGTGCCGCGATATCATTGCGAAGCACGGTTTCCTTAATAATTTCAGCCATATCGATGATGGCGCAGTCACCTTCGTTGTGACCGTATATATCATTGATATTGGTAAGGTGATCGAGATCCACGCATACGTAGTTTAGTCTCTCGCCCTTCTCAATACAGGTCTTCTTTATTTTCTCAAGCTCGTAAATCAGGCCCGAATTATTGAAAAGACCGGTCATCGGATCGCGAATCTGTGCGTTCCGAAGCGTGTTATTCATATCCTTTAACCGGGCGTTGCTCTGTTCGATTTCCCGGTTTCTGGAGAAGAACGATAAGGACCTGCAAAGTGCAAGCAGGAAACGTCCCATCATAAGCTGCATATCCATAAATTTCGGAGAATCGGAAACCACAAAACCATAGGTCTCATGACGAACATAGGTCGGATAAATAATAAGCGGGGCAACATTGCGTTTTTGTTTCTCGCAAAGCTCCCAGAAAAACTTCTTATCAAAATATTTTCCTTCCATGCTCTGATCATAGGAAGCATAGATATGAAATTTCTTGTCCGAATCCGGGTGGTTTTCCGCACCCTTTACCGCATTGGCAAAGGAATCACGGATGCAGAAAAAGCTGTTGACGGGAAGAATCTCACGGAGTGTTTCCTTCACACCTTCCAGATTATTGGTCGTAAGCATTTTTCCGAAAGACAGACCCTGCTTTCTTTCCTGCGAAACCGCAAGGCTTCTCTGCAGAAGAATATCACGAACCAGATCGGTATAATCTCCCTTTTCCGGCTTGGCACATCCGCAGGATTCGGAAAGATGCATGTCCATCGGAATTCTTACAACCGGATCATACTTCTTTTCCGCTATCGCTTTTTCGATCAGTTCCAGACACTTATCAGACTGCAGCGTCAGATTTCTTGCCGCGGAAGACAGATCCGGAATCCCGGCTCTTCGGTTGGAAAGGGTATTAATCCCGGCTACCACAATATCTCCGGGAACGGAATAGCCGCATGCGGAAACTGCATTGTTTACACCGACACCGAGATTGGAAGACGAACTAATTATGGCATCCGGCTTCTTCATGCGAACCGAACGGATAATATTTTCAATATTTACGCTGAACACGGTATCCGTCGTGCATACCCTGTTTTCATCGAAAGGAATATTCTCTTTTTTCAGGAATTCTTTATAGACATTCAGATATCTTTCGATCTTGTTCGGATAACCGCCGTCAGCCGCAAACATAATATCATGCGCATGATGTACGGTTACAAGGTGTTCTAAGAGTTGTTCAAAAACCGGCTCGTCATCAAATACAACGCAGTTCGCACCGGGAACCTCCATATCCAGAACGACTAAAGGGAGATTCATCTCTTTCATGATTTCGGCCTGTTTTTCCAGAACCTCTGATTGAAAACCGAATTCGCAGTCGACTACAACTGCACAGAAATCTTCCGGACGGAATAATTTAAAGAAATCGAGCTTCCAGTCTTCCGACTTAAGAAACCAGGAAAAGCCCGGCCAAATTGCCGCAACAGAAAAACCCTTCTCCGTTGCACGCGTTGTAAATTTGCGCAATTTTCGAAGAGATGCGGTATCATTTAAATCTGCTGCAATGTAACAGATAACCTTCTTAGACATAACCCCTTACCCCTAAGATTTTTGGTATAACCCTATATAAAAATATGTTATCAAATAAAACGGTAAAATGCAACTACCCCCCCCCGAAAAATTTACAAAAAAATGCACCCCGGAAGCCTTTATTTACAAGGTTTTCCGGAATGCATCCCTTTCGTTTTCACAGATAAGAATATAGTCTTATTATTGCGCGATTATTAACAATATATTAGCCATGATGGAATTCTGACTAATCAATCCCTTTGCTTTTTATTCAAATCTCTTTCCGATTGAAACAATTGCTCAGGGATTCGGATGAAGTCGCAACTCACCCTTCGCAATGTTTACAATCGTCATGATGTAATTCAACGTATCTCTTTTTTCAAAATGGTTTCATAGCCTACAACCAGTGTGGATAATCCTCCATCTCGATAAAACCGTATGCATCTTTCTCTATAAAGCATGCAAGGAACGCATCCGCAAAGCTGATTCCCGATGTGTAGAAAAAGAAAATCGGAATCCAAATTCCAAGGATGCCAAGCCCCAGATAAATCCAGGCTTTCTTTTTCTTCATTGCGAAGAGATGTCCGCCGTATGCACCGAGTAAGAAACCGAGCCAGACAAACGCGCCTTTCTTTACGCGCACCGGATTCTCAAGCGGTGCCGGATCATCGAGAATCATCGCGATCCGTTTTTTCATAAGAATCACCAGATAAATCGCACCGGCAAGTGACGCAAATGTCACGATATAACCGAGCACGCTCCATACCTTCATGGCATTCTGAAACAGTTTTACCGCGGGAGACGGCTCATAGGTGTATGTCATCAAGGCATACATATTGCCGCTTTGCATCAACTCCGTAAGTTCCTGTTCCGCGCCGGGATCCAGAATTCCCGACCGGTAAACCACCTCGGAAAGTACGGTCCTTCCTATAATTCCGAGAGACGACGAGAGCATAATGATTAATACGACAATCAGAATCAGTCCCTGAATATGCAGGACCATGATATTCTTTTTTCTCCCCTCGGTTCCTTTCGGGAGAAAGAATGAGTTTTCCATATTGTTCCCCTTTTGTTGCTTTAATGCTTAATAATTTATGCTTTTGTTTTTTGTTTTTACTTTTTGCTTTTACTTTTTACTTTTACTTTTTGTTTTTACTTTTTATCTTTCCTTAATTCTGTTTCTTTATATTTCCGTTATTTAACTAACTTTCTTTCTTATTTGGGTCTTTGTCCTTCTTCTCCGGATTTGCTTCCAATTCCAGGCTCTCCACCGCAATTTCGCTGCCGGCCGGATCTTCTTCTACCTGCTCCATGACAAATACCTTCGCAGACAAGTCCTGTACATAGCGCACATTTTCATTATATCCGGTTCCGGAGAAATCCTGCTTTAAGGCAACACCCGCATTCATTAAAAGACTTCCGTAAGCGATATAGTCTTCCTTCTCAGGCGGGAGTTTCACCCTTTTTGCGATAAAATCAAGAAGCATGGAATCCTGCTTGATATGGACCGGTGCCACGGTATTTACAAGGTCACCGAAATCGCGGATATCGTATTTTAATTCCCTGTTGGTAAAATGATAAAGCGTATCTTCATCGAGTCCTTTCGGGAAGTACGTGATATTCTGCGTGTTCGGAAGGACGAATTTCTTAAGCATCAAGCCCACTGCCTTCGTTCCGTAGGGAGATGCCATCGTCCACGTAATTATATTACCATATCCGGTCTGATTGTAAAGAACGGATGTCGCATCCTGTCCGACATGCATGTCTGCAAGCGGTCCGTACCCGCCGCGGTAGAACATTCCATGCTGCATGAGGTCTCGGTACTCCTTATAAAGTGCGATTTCCGTCTTCACCTCATCAATCAGTTCCTTCGGAAAATCATTGAAATTGCATTCATACCCGAGCGACCCGAAACCGGCCACCGCAAATCTCGTCTTCATCGGAGTACGTCTTAAGGTCTGATGGTTCGGGCTTGCGGAAACATGTGCACCCAGACATTCCATCGGATAGCCGTAAGAGTATCCGTGCTGGATTTCCGCACGACAGATCGGATCGGTATCGTCGGATGCCCAGATTTGTGGGAAGTAACTTAAGATTCCAAGATCAAAACGGTTGCCGCCCGATGCACATCCCTCGAAAAGAATATGCGGAAATTTCTTCGTGAGCGTATCCATGATTTCGTAGAGCCCAAGAACATATCGGTGCTGGACTTCGCCCTGGTAAGCTGCAAGGTCACGTTTTTCTTTGGTTTCTATTTCTGATTTGCTTACCTCTTTCCCCACAGCATCCGCAGAAATCGTATGTACGGTTTTCTGGGAACCCACCGAGAAAACATCCGAGAACACGCGGTTCATATCCCACTTTACATACGCAATATTGGCGCTTGAAAAAACTTTGCTCATCGCATCGATGATAAACTCGCGTACTTCCTTCCGGCTTAAATCAAGCACTCTTTGGTTACGGCCTTCCGAATGCTCTCTTCTCGGATTGACCAGACACCAGTCGGGATGCTCTTTATAGAGCTTGCTGTTGACATTCACCATCTCAGGTTCCACCCAGATTCCAAAGGAAAGCCCGAGCTTATTGATTTTATCCGCTAGTCCCTTTAAGCCGCTCGGGAGTTTTTTCGGGTTTACCTCCCAGTCACCGAGCGCTTTGGTATCGTCATCTCTTTCTCCGAACCACCCGTCATCCATGACGAAAAGCTCGATGCCGACATCGGCTGCACGTTTTGCAAGGCGCAGTAATTTTGCCTCGTCAAATTTAAAATAGGCTGCCTCCCAGCTGTTTAATAAAACCGGGCGGTTCTGCTCCTTCCACTCGCCGCGGATGATATGCTCACGAATGAATGTATGCATGTTGTGGGATAAGTGATTGAAGCCGCGTTCCGAATAGGTCATGACTGCCTCGGGGGCTTCGAAAACCTCACCGGGCCTTAAGCGATAGGTAAAGCCTTCGTCATTGATTCCCGTCAGGATTCGGATTTTTCCGTAGGTATTGGAATCGGCAATCTCCATGTGGTTGCCGCTGTAGATTAAATTGAAGCCGAAGCATTCGCCGAAATCTTCGTTGGTATCGCCCCTTGCCACCATGAAAAACGGATTCGAGCGGTTGGAACTTGTTCCGCAGTTTGAACGGGACACATGCATGCCATGACCGAGCGAAACATGATAGGTATGCATTTCCCTGGCCCATGCGCCGTCAAAGAAAATGCCGTGATATCCTTTGTCCGGAAGGTCGAGCTGCATCGATAAAAGGCGCTCGATGATGACCTCGGAATCGCCCTGGTTGTAAAGGTCCACGTATCTCGCAATGACATTCTCTTTTTCATAAACGATGTAATACATGTTTA
>CADANR010000017.1 GCA_902789265.1 uncultured Lachnospiraceae bacterium
AGTGCATTATGAATAATATTGGGGAATAATCGGGATTAGCGAATGAAAAGAATCGGAAAAATATTGGCAGCAGCAATCATATTTGCTTCACTTCTTGCATGCAGCAGACTGCATGCATTTGCCTGTACGGGAATTTATGTCGGGAAGGATGCAAGCAGTGACGGAACTTACATTATCGCCAGAAGCAGCGATAATCAGGCGGTATGGGGCAACCATATTACGGTAGTGGAAAGTTCGGACGTTCCCGGACGGCAGATGCCGGTCGACATGGACGGGACAGTGATGGCAACCCTTCCGGACCACACTTACAAATATGTTGCTACGCCGTTTTTTACGAGTACGATGGTGGCAAACGATGTGGCGAACGATGCCAGCGCCTGCGTCAATGAATGCGGCGTGTCGATTACGATGGCGGTGACTGCATTTGCAAATGATGTATCGCTTGCGGCGGATCCGTATGTGGAAAACGGTCTTACGGAAAATACAGCGGACGACCTGATTCTTTGCCAGAGCGGCAGCGCGAGAGAAGCCGTGGAAGTGCTTCTTAAACTGATTGACGAGTACGGCAACAGCGAGTCCAATATCGCACTGATTACGGACCAGAACGAAGCATGGTATGTGGAGATGTACACCGGACATCAGTATGCGGCAGTTCGTCTGCCGGATGACTGCGTATCTGTTTTCGGCAACGAATTTACGATGGAATATCTTTCCGATTATGAGGAAAGCATTGTTTCCGAAGGCTTGGAAAGTCTTGCAAAAGAGAACGGCTTTGCGGTCTACGGACGAAACAACGAACTGAATCTTTTCGATACTTACTCGGGCGATGGCATGACGCTTCCTTATTGCCACATGCGTACGTGGATCGGGCATCAGGTACTTGCGCCGAGCGTATATAAAGCCGATTACAGTGCGACGGAACGGTATCCGCTTTGCTTCAAACCGGATCAAAAAGTCAGCATGGCAGATGTTACCGCTCTTATTCGTAACCGCTATGAAGGCACGAAATATAACCCGGACGAAACCGGCAGAATTGATATGCGTGTGATCGGCACGGACACCGCGATGAGCGTGCATGCACTTCAGGTGTATCCGAACCTTCCGACCGAAATGTCCGCACTCATCTGGGAGAGCACGGGACCTGCGATTTACGGGATTTTTGTACCGGTATCCAGTGCAGTGCTTTCGGTGAGCGACGCGTACGGCAAAGACCAGGGTGCGGACGAACAGAATCACTTCGATACGGAAAACTACCCGTATTACGCGTTCAAGGAGCTTTCAACACTCTGCGTGGAGCGTGATGATTACTTAATTTACGGCCAGCCGGTCCGCGCATACTGGAACGAGGCAGAAGGAAAAATGTACGCGACCATGCCCATTGTCCTTCAGAATGCAGCGCAGATGAAGGATAAAAATGTAGCGGCCGAGTACATCACGCAGTACTGTAATTCCGTGCAGGAGAAGGCTTTTGCGGATGCGAAGCAGCTTGTCAACGACGTTCTCTGGGAAGAGTCGAAGAACAGCAATACGATGAAAACCGGCAGAAATCCGGAGACCGGTGAGCGCTGGGATAAAGAAAGAGTGCTTGATCCGATGGCAATTACGCTTGATGCAACGGCGTATGGTATGATTCCGGAAATACAGGCGGCAACAGCAGGAAACGGTAACGGAACCGTATCTTCCGGGGATGCCGGCGGGGGCAGGATGTTTGTGCCGTTGGTGATTTTTGCGGTGCTTGCCGTATTCGCGGGAATCGTTCTTGCAGTCATGAAAAAGACAGAAACAAAGGACCCGAAATAAGGTTTTCAAAGAAATTTAATGCTTTCTTAATTTTCTCTTTCGTTATGGATAAAAAAATGATAAAATATGTATGAATTCTGTGGTTCTCGGGAAACTGCAAGCCCGAAAACCGGTTAAGGAAACGAATTTAATACGAAAAGTTAAGAGGGATTGGAGGAACTAGTATGAAGAAATTTATTGCAGAATTTATCGGTACTTGTGTTCTTGTAACTTTGGGCTGTGGAACCGCGATGCTGACAGGTTGTGAGCATTGGGGCGGTTATATCGCAACCGCACTTGCTTTCGGACTTGTTATCGTAGGTATGGCATACTGTGTCGGAAATATTTCCGGATGCCACATCAATCCGGCAGTCAGCCTTGCAGTCTTTATTAACGGCGGAATCAGTTTGAAAGATTTCTGCGGATATATTGTTTCCCAGTGCCTCGGCGCTTTGGCAGGTGCAGGAATCCTTGCAGCAATTTTCGGGCTCGGCGGACTTACCGATGCAACCGGCGGTTTCGGAAGCAACGGCCTTGCAGGTGTAAACGGCAGCATTTTTGCAGGACTTTTAGTTGAAGTAGTTCTTACCTTCATCTTCGTTCTGACAATTCTCGGCGTTACCAGCAAAAAGGGAAATCATGGTTCCTTCGGCGGCCTCATCATCGGCCTTACTCTTGTGCTCGTTCACTTATTCGGTATCGGCTTAACCGGTACTTCCGTGAATCCCGCAAGATCCTTAGGACCGGCTATCGTAGCGGCAATCGCAGGAAATGCTTCCCCGATTATCAGCGTATGGGTATTCATCGTAGGACCTTTGGTTGGTGCGGTAATCGCGGCATTCGTATACAAATTCTTAGAGACTGAAGATAAGTAATTTTCGTAAAAAAGTACCGAAAGTACCGGAAAAACTTTCGGCACACATAATAAACCGTAGCATAAATAACAGCTACGAAGAAAAGAGGACAACAATGATCAGAATCGGAATTCTCGGCTATGGAAATCTCGGCCGCGGCGTGGAGTGCGCCATCAAACACAATGACGACGAGGAGCTCGTTGCGGTATTTACCCGCCGCGATCCCTCTACCGTAAAAATTCTTACGGAAGGCGCAGCAGTTGTAAATGTAGCAGACATCGAAGCATGGAAGGACAAAATCGACGTCCTGATTATCTGCGGCGGATCCGCAACGGACCTGCCGGAAATGACACCGAAGTATGCGAAGATGTTCAATGTAATCGACAGCTTTGACACGCATGCAAACATTCCGACGCATTTTGCAAATGTGGATGCAGCCGCAAAAGAGGGCGGAAAAATTGCCATGATTTCGTTAGGCTGGGATCCGGGAATGTTCTCGGTCAGCAGACTTTATGCAAATTCGATTCTGAATAACGGACAGACATATACCTTCTGGGGCAAGGGCGTAAGCCAGGGTCACTCCGATGCCATCAGACGTGTGCCGGGCGTTAAGGACGGAAAGCAGTACACCATTCCCGTACCGGAAGCGCTGGAGGCAGTAAGAAGCGGAGCAAATCCCGAGCTTTCCACCAGACAGAAACATACGAGAGAGTGCTTCGTAGTTCTGGAAGAAGGTGCGGATCCCGCAAAAGTGGAAGAGGCAATCAAGACGATGCCGAACTATTTTGCAGATTATGATACGACCGTACATTTCATCAGCGAAGAGGAATTAAAGGCTAATCACAGCGGCATCCCGCACGGCGGATTCGTGATCCACAGCGGCAGAACCGGCTGGAACGATGAGAACAATCATGTAATCGAGTACAGCTTAAAGCTCGATTCCAATCCCGAATTTACATCCTCCGTGCTGGTAGCATTCGCAAGAGCTGCGGTTCGTATGGCAAACGAAGGACAGGTTGGATGCAGGACGATTTTCGATGTACCGCCCGCTTACCTTAGCAGCATGTCCGGTGAAGAGCTTCGCGCACACTTACTGTAGAATAAAAGTTGTAAAGCTGCTTATTTATTACTGCAAAAAGGCGAAGAAATTCGCACACATTTGCTGTAATGTAAAGTAAGAAAAGATACTTATTTAAGACAAAAAAGATTTAAGAAGTACTACTGTAATTAGGTTAATAATTGACGGGGCGGTAGGGAATACCGCCCCTAGTTATGTAGGAAACCAACATGAAAGATTTTCCGGCATTTGTGTATTACCCCCTTCAGTGGACCTGGGGCATTATTCAGAATGTTGTGGGACTGGTGGTTTATTGTGCCAATTCGGGAAGGACGAGATTCCGCTACGGGCGGAGCTTCGGGACCTTCTGGAAGAGAATGGATTCCATGAGCATGGGAATGTTCATTTTTCTGGCGCAGAATCTGGAGGTTTGTGATCTCGAGGATGAAAGCAGTGTCGGAAGCCAGGTTGCGGTGCACGAATATGGGCACACCTTCCAGTCACTGGCGCTGGGACCGTTTTATCTTCCGTTTATCAGTGCGGTTTCGGGAATCTGGTGCATGATTCCGGCGTTTCAGAAAATGCGCAGGGAGAAAGGGATTTCGTACTACATGCTCTACACGGAGCGGTGGGCGAATCACTTGGGAAGGCGCGTGACAAAGCGCTTGCCTCACGGGTACTGGGAAACACACAAGAAGGTTGACCCGGAGAAGGTGCCGGAACGCTTGAAGAGGGAAGCGGAAAAGACTAATAAAAGTGAATTGAATTAGGAAAGTAAACTGAAGAAATTCAGTCAGAATATAAAAGAAATACAGAAAAGAAATACAGAAAAGAAATACAGAAAAGAAATACAGAGAAACAGAGAAGATTAGAATTACGGGAGTAACAGAATGCATAACGACTTGTTCCACATAGGTAAAATTACAATCCACGGCTACGGCACGATGATTGCCATCGGTGTCCTGGCTGCCATTGCGGTCGCAATTCTTCGATGCAAAAAGAAAGATATCAACCCCGAACCGGTTCTTGACCTTGTTTTAATCGGTTTAATCGGCGGTTTCGCAGGCGGTAAATTATTGTTCATTATCGTGGAAATACTGAGTGACGGATGGAGTAATTTCATCCGGAATCCGAAGGCATATTTAGGCGGCAGCGGATTCGTTGTATACGGCGGAATTATTTGTGCGGTTATAACAGGTGTTATCTATTTCAAAATCAAGAAAACGGACTTTCTGACTTACTGGGATATGATTATGCCGTCCGTTTCCATTGCACAGGGCTTCGGGCGAATCGGATGTTTCCTGGCAGGATGCTGCTACGGTGCGGTGACGGATTCCCCGATCGGTGTGGTTTTCCCTTCCGGCAGTCTTGCCCCGGCAGGCGTAAAGCTCTGGCCGACACAGCTTATGATGAGCGCCGGGAATTTTATTATCGCGGGGATTCTTATTCTGGCATCCACGAAATTAAAGAAGCGCGGACAGATTGGTTCGCTTTACCTGATACTTTATGCAATCGGACGTTTCGGCATTGAATTTTTAAGAAACGACCACAGAGGCGCAGTTGGTGTGTTCTCGACCTCGCAGTTTATTTCGCTCTTTATCGTGGTTATCGGAATCGGGCTCTTTATCTGGAGAACGATGTCGAACGATGAAGCAAAACCGGGCACGGTGGAAGAGTATGCGGCGTCCAAGAGAGATAAGGGAAAAACTGATTAAAAAGAGAAGGCAACTGTAACAAAGAAAGAAACCGTAAAAGAAACAGAGATAAATACAGTAACTGAAACAGAGATAAATACAGTAACTGAAGCAGAAACGAAGGCAGAGACAGAAGAACAATGAACCGGAAAATGAATTACAAAAAAGCAGGAGAGGTTTCCAACTGGCTTTTCATCAGCTCGGTTGCGGCAATCGGCGGAACCTTCTTCTTCACGGGATATGTACAGCTGACACTTTTGATACTCGGTGTCGGACTGATTGCGGGAGGCATTGCGGTGCGCGTGATTTACTGGAAATGTCCGCACTGCAGGAAAAGGCTCCACTTAGGTTTCCGGCAGGAGCCGAAGATTTGTCCGTACTGCAGGGGACAGTTGCTTCCGGACAAGGAAGAGTAGCGTGAAATACTGACCTATGCTACTTGCAATTTGATACTTTAATGTGGTAAACTAGAAAAGCATTTGGGTTTTGCCCGGATGCTTTCCTTATGTTTTATAAGTAACTAAGTATTTAAATGACGGTCATATATGTTTTGACTGTCGGGAGGACGAAATGGGAAACAGAGAAATTTTGGAGATGATAGCCTTTATCGTGTACCTTGTACTGGTAATGGGTATCGGTGTATTTTTCTTTATCAAAGGTCGTAAGCAGACCGGTGACAAAGCCTATTTCCTGGGCGGACGTCAGATGAACGGACTTGTAGCGGCGCTCTCAGCGGGCGCATCCGACATGAGTGCATGGGTGCTCATGGGACTCCCGGGATCGATTTTTGCATTCGGTATGGGGCAGGTCTGGATCTCCGTAGGACTTTTCCTGGGAACCGCGCTTGCATGGATTTTCGTGGCACCGAGACTGAGAAGAATGTCGATTCTTGCAAATGATGCGATTACGATTCCGCAGTTTCTGACCAATCGTTTTAAGTCCAAAAATCCGGCCCTTCAGGTTGTATGTGCAGTCATCTTCAGCGTGGCATATTGTATTTATTCCGCATCCAGTATCGTGGCATGCGGCAGCCTTTTCAACAAGGTATTCGGAATTCCTTCGCAGTATGCGATGATCGGCGCAACGATTGTTATTCTGATTTATACTTTTATGGGCGGTTTCAACGCGGTTTGCTGGACGGACTTTTTCCAGGGATTGTTAATGCTCATGGCTCTTATGGCTACCCCGATTGTGGCACTTGCCGTAACAAACGGTGCGGACTACATTCCGAGAGTAGTGGAAACACCTGAAAATTATTACAATCTTCTTTCTTCGGGACAGTTCAACTGGGATTCCATTAAGGACATTTTAAGCGGTTTCGGATGGGGACTCGGATACTTCGGTATGCCTCATATCCTTGTTCGTTACATGTCGATTAAATCCGAGAAGGAAATGAGCAAATCCAGAATCATCGGTACTTTCTGGACCTTCATTATTCTCGGTATGGCAAGCGTTGTCGGCCTTACAGGACATCAGTTCCTCGGGAATTCTCTTCCGGTTGATGACAGAGCACTCGTATTCATTACCATGACACGTGAACTTTTCCCGCCGCTTCTTGCAGGAATTTTACTTTCCGCAATTCTGGCAGCAAGTATGTCCACTGCGGACTCCCAGCTTCTTGCTTCGTCTTCCGCATTTGCATCGGACTTCTACAAGCCGGTTATTCGTAAGAATGCAAGCGACAAGGAAATGCTCTGGGTAGGACGTGGTATCGTTGCTCTGATTGCAGTAATCGCATTAATTATCGCAATGAGCCCGGGATGTGCCGGAATCATGGCGCTTGTAGAATGTGCGTGGGCAGCATTCGGTGCGGCTTTCGGACCTGCAATTATCCTGGCACTGTTCTGGAAGAGATTTACTTACAAGGGTGCAATCTCCGGTGTTATTGCCGGCTTCCTGATGGATGCGTTCTGGTATATGTGCTTCTCCGGTTCCGTAGAGAAACTGACCATTTTCAATACCGGACTTTACGAGATTATCCCCGGATTTATTATAAGCCTTATCGTAGCTATTGTGGTTTCGCTTGCTGACAAGGAGCCCGAAGCTGATATTGCGGAGTTCGTAGAGAAGGCTTCCAAGCCGGTAGAATAAGCCAATATAGTTTGACAGATAGAACTGAAAAGAGTATTATATAACCAGAAGGGCATTACCGATAGACGGCTGCCCGATTAGAAAATATTGGTTAATAAATAACCGCCAAATGTCTGCTCAGGACCGGGCGGTTATTTATTTGCCTTGCTATTTCTACCAATCGTATAACCAAGGCTGAAGCATGAAAGCGCAAAATGATTACTACTATAAGATCAGTCAAATAATTCATGACAATGCCCTCCTTTCGAAGAAGATTCATTCTTTTCAGAATGTTTCTATGTAAACGAAGTTCACAGTACTTCGAGAGTTGGACAACCGCCTACCGTATATGGTAATGCCCATATATATAGTATATTAAGAAACAAATGTTCGGTCAAGAGAAAATGCAAAACAATATGAAAAAATCCATGTTTAACCCACTATGTGTACTGGCAGCGGGCATACTATGGGGATGCATGGGATTACTCGTGCGTTCCATGAATCCGTGCGGCTTTACATCCATGGAAGTTGTGATCTTCCGTGCCATTGTAACGAGCATCCTTATGGCAATCATAATGGCGATTTTTAAAAGAGACCAGCTTAAGGTAAAGTGGAAGGACTTATGGTGCTTTCTCGGAACCGGAATCGCGAGCATGGTGTTCTTCAATTTCTGCTATTTTTCCTGCATGAAATATACGACTCTGTCGGTGGCGGCGATACTTCTGTATACGGCGCCGGCGTTCTTAATGATTATGTCGGCAATCTTTTTTAAAGAAAAGTTTACCGTGATGAAGGTACTTTGCCTTGTGGCGACCTTTGTGGGGTGTGTGCTGGTAAGCGGGGGACTTCCGATTCCGGGATTCTCAGGATTAAGTACCATAACGGATGTTACAACTGCGGCACCGGATACAGCAATTATCGGCGGAGCAGACGGACCGACTGCAATCTTTCTTGCGGGAGAACTCGGAAAGCACGCAGAGGAGTCGGTGGCTGACGGGGTGACTACGGGGATAGCGGCCGGGGTTCTAAGTCTGCCGGGACTTCTGCTGGGACTTGGCGCGGGCTTCGGATATGCACTTTACAGTGTGTTCAGCCGTTTTGCGATTAAGCGGGGATACTCCTCATTTACGATTACGACTTATACATTCTGGTTTGCAACACTTGGCTGTGCACCGTTTATTAACTGGCCGCATTTTGTGAAGACGATTGGTGCAAGTGCAGGGAAACTGCCTTTGTTCCTGTTTCTTACGATTATGACGACAATTCTTGCATACCTTCTTTATACGAAGGGGTTGGAGGGGATGGAAAACGGCATGGCTGGGATTATTGCTTCGATTGAGCCGGTCATGGCAAGCATTGTCGGAGTGGTGGTGTTCCATGAGAAGCTGACAATTACGGGTATCATCGGAATGGTGCTTGTGTTGGGGGCGTGTGCTCTTGTGAGCCTGCCGGCACGGAAGAAAGCCGGCGGCTGAGATTTTCAACTATGATTTAAAAGCTTTCAGCAAACCTTCCTGTAATATCTGCGAACAGTTTATTCCCCTTTTTTCAGCAAGGTTTGCCATCCATGCGGGGAGGGAAACATTTTTTCTGACCGCGCGGGTTTCTGTTTTTGCACGATATTCAATTGTATCAATGGCAATGACAGACACCGTAAAGTCAAGCATAACATGTTGGCGACAGAATCATACTGTTAGCACTCGTTTTGAATGAGTGCTAATTTTTTATTGACTTTTAATTTACGGGGGACTATACTTACTTTTGTGGGTAAAGAGTCCCGCATTTCATAAAAAATAATGTGCGCCGGATGCCGTTTCAGGCACGTACGACGCCAACCAGGAAAGGAAGCATATAGATATGGCAGCAAAAAAAGGTTCTTTATCAATCAACAGCGAAAACATATTTCCGATTATCAAGAAATGGCTGTATTCCGACCACGACATCTTCGTTCGTGAGTTAATTTCCAACGGATGCGACGCCATCACGAAACTGAAAAAACTTGAAATGATGGGCGAGTACGAAGCACCGCTTGATTACAAAGCACGCATCAACGTAATCGTAAGTCCCGAGAAGAAGACGATGACCTTCACCGATAACGGTCTCGGAATGACCGCAGACGAAGTGGAAGAGTACATCAACCAGATCGCATTTTCCGGCGCTACCGATTTCATTGAAAAATACAAGGATAAAGCAAACGATGACCAAATCATAGGTCATTTCGGACTTGGTTTCTATTCCGCATTCATGGTATCCGACAAGGTTACCATCGATACCCTTTCCTATCAGAAGGATGCAAAACCCGTACACTGGGAGTGCGACGGCGGTACCGAGTTTACGATGGATGAAGGAAACAAAGCCGAAGTCGGCACTACGATTACACTTTATTTAAACGAGGACTGCCTTGAGTTTGCAAACGAGTATCGTGCAAGAGAAGTAATAAAGAAATACTGTTCCTTCATGCCGACCGAGATTTATCTTTATACCGAGAAGCAGTATGCCGAGGAGCAGGAAGCACTTGCAAAGAAAGCTGAAGAAGAGGCAGCAGCAGAGAAGAAGGCTTCCGAAGGGGAAGCTACCGAAGGCGAAGGCTGGAAGGAAATCGACGAGAACGGCAATGAAGTTAAGGCTGAGGGCGAAGAAGCAGGCGAAGGCGCTGAGGCAGGCGCAGACAGGACCGGCGAAGAAGCCGGGGATGCGGACACTGCAAAGAAAGAGGACGAAAAGCCCGCAAAACAGCCCGAAAACGACACCAACCCGCTCTGGACCAAGAACCCCAGCGAGTGCGAGAAGGATGACTATCTGAAATTCTACAGAAAAGTCTTCAATGATTATAAGGAGCCGCTTTTCTGGATTCACTTAAATATGGATTATCCCTTCAACTTAAAGGGAATTCTGTACTTCCCGAAAATCAACATGGAGTACGAATCCATCGAAGGCACCATCAAACTTTACAACAACCAGGTATTTATCGCGGATAATATCAAAGAGGTAATCCCGGAATTCCTCCTTCTTTTGAAGGGTGTCATCGACTGTCCGGACTTGCCGCTTAATGTATCCAGATCCGCACTTCAAAACGACGGCTTCGTAAAGAAGATTTCCGATTACATTACCAAGAAGGTTGCGGACAAGCTCTCCGGTATGTGCAAGACACAGAAGGACGAGTACGAGAAATACTGGGATGACATTTCTCCGTTTATCAAATACGGTTGCTTAAGAGACGATAAGTTCTGTGAGAAGATGAATGATTACATCCTCTTTAAGAATCTCGATGATGTTTATATGACTCTGCCCGAGTGCCTTGAAACCAAGCCGATTGATGTCGATGAGGACGAAGAAGGCAAGACAGGAGAAGAAGAAAGCAAGGCAGAAGGAGCAGAGAAGTCCGGAGAAGAAGCAGAAAGCAAAGCCGACGAAACTGCAGATGACAAGGCAGACGCAGAAAAAACCGAAGGCGAAGACAAGACCGACTCCGAAACCCCTGCCGAAGACGAGAAGAAGGAAAAGACCATCTACTACGTCACTGACAAAAATCAGCAGAGCCAGTACATCAACATGTTCCGCAAGGCAAAGATGGACGCTGTCGTACTGACACACCAGATTGACCTTCCTTTTATCAACCAGCTGGAATCCAAGAATGAAGGTGTCAAATTCAAACGAATTGATGAGGACTTCGGCGATGCTTTGAAGGCAAAGACTTCCGCAAAGGCAGCAGAAGAGATGAAGGCTCAGGAAGAAGAACTCGGCAAGCTCTTTAAGAAGATTACGAAGAAAGAGAATGTGACGGTTAAGCTCGAGAAACTGAAGAATAAGGACATTTCGTCCATGATTACCGTATCCGAGGAAAGCCGCAGAATGCAGGATATGATGAAAATGTACTCCATGGGTAACGACATGGGCGGTTTCGGTAAGGAAGGCCAGACACTGGTTCTCAATGCTAACAACAAGCTTGTTCAGTACGTACTCGAGCATAAGGAAGGCGAGAACGTGAATATCATCTGTGAGCAGCTCTACGATCTTGCGATGATTCAGCATGCACCCCTCGAGCCGGAAGCGATGACGAAGTTCGTAGCAAGAACGAATAAGATTATGCTTCTGCTGGCTGAGTAATTTTTACCTGCCGGTGTACAAGGCTTAGTATTTACCTGCCTGTGTGCAGGGCATAGTAATTTTAACCTGCTTATGCCGGGTTGAGTTATGTCAACGAAACCTTGTAATTAAGGGATTTTTCACAAAAAATCCGCCCATTTTTCCTTGACACTCACCCACCGAAATCAGTATACTTTATTGTGGTGTTTCGGGGGATGAATCACAGAAATAAGGAGAAATAACATGGGCGGATTTTTTGGTGTAGCCTCAAGCGATAATTGCATGTTTGATTTATTCTTCGGCGTGGATTATCATTCCCATCTCGGTACCAGACGCGGCGGCCTTTGTCTTTACAGTGAAGAAAAAGGATTTGACCGGGCGATTCACAATATCGAGAATTCACCTTTCAGAACGAAGTTCGAGCGTGATTTTGAAGTAATGCGCGGGCATATCGGCATCGGCTGTATTTCCGATAACGAGCCCCAGCCGCTCATCGTTCGTTCTCATCTCGGCAATTATTCCATTACCACAGTCGGTAAAATTTATAATTCATCGGAACTGATTAAGAAGCTGTTCGAAAGAGGATATACGCATTTCCTTGAAATGAGCGGCGGCGACATTAATCAGACCGAGCTGGTCGCAGCCCTTTTGAATCAGAAAGATTCGATTACAGAGGGCCTTCTTTATGTGCAGGAGGTCATTAAGGGGTCGATTTGCGTGCTTATCATGACGCCGGAAGGAATTTATGCGATGCGTGACCGCTTAGGCCGCCTTCCCGTAGTCATCGGACGGAAAAAAAACGCCCACTGCGTTTCCTTTGAAGACTTTGCATTCATGCATTTGGGATATAAAACATGCAAGGAGTTGGGACCCGGAGAAGTGGTATTTTTCAACGAAAACCGCTTAGAGGTGATGGCATCTCCGAAGAAAGAGATGAAAATCTGTACCTTCCTTTGGGTTTACTACGGATATCCGACATCGACCTACGAAGGTGTCAATGTTGAGGAAATGCGTTATCGAAACGGTGCGGCATTAGCTGCGCGCGATCGTGAAAAAGGCATCATGGATGCAACGGAGGTTGCGGGTGTTCCGGATTCCGGTACCGCACATGCAGTCGGCTATGCGAATGAATCGGGAATTCCTTTCTCCAGACCGTTTATCAAGTATACGCCGACCTGGCCGAGATCGTTTATGCCGACCACCCAGAAGAAGCGTGATTTGATTGCAAAAATGAAGCTGATTCCGGTTGAGCCGCTCATCAAGGACAAGAGCCTGCTTTTGATTGATGATTCCATCGTACGTGGAACACAGCTTCGTGAAACGACGGAATTTTTATTCGATTCCGGTGCAAAGGCAGTGCATGTAAGACCTGCGTGCCCGCCGCTTTTGTTCGGATGCAAGTACTTAAATTTCTCCAGATCGAATTCCGAGCAGGAGTTAATTGCAAGACGTGTCATTGCGGAGCGCGAGGGAACGGTCAATGTGCCGCTTGACAAGCTGCAGGATTACGCGAATCCGGAGAGTAAGAATTATAAGGAAATGGAGCTTGAAATCTGCAGGCAGATGAAGTTTACGACGCTTGCGTTCAACCGTCTCGACGATATGGTCAATTCCGTTGGAATCGAGCCGTGCAAGCTTTGTACATACTGCTGGAGCGGGCAGGAGTAATTAAGGAATTAATATAAGGACGAAATATATAAGGACGGTGATATTCACCGGTCAGGGTGTGACAAAAGAACCGTCCCCCTGTCACATAAGGAGGAACTATGGCAAAGAGAGAAGACATTCACAAAGTACTAATCATCGGCTCGGGTCCGATTATCATCGGTCAGGCATGCGAGTTTGACTATTCCGGTACGCAGGCATGCAAGGCACTGCACAAGCTGGGATACGAAATCGTGTTGGTAAACTCCAACCCCGCGACCATCATGACCGACCCGGGAACCGCGGATGTAACATACATTGAGCCTTTAAACGTAAAGCGTTTGGAGCAGATTATCGACAAGGAGCGCCCGGATGCGTTACTGCCGAACTTAGGCGGACAGTCGGGCTTGAACCTTTGCTCTGAGCTTGCAACTGCCGGAATTCTTGATAAATACGGCGTAAAGGTTATCGGTGTTCAGGTAGATGCCATCGAAAAGGGTGAGGACCGAATCGAATTCAAGAATACCATGAATTCCCTTGGGATCGAGATGGCAAGATCTGAAGTTGCATACTCCGTGGAAGACGGTCTTCGAATTGCAGACGAACTCGGCTATCCGGTTGTTCTTCGTCCCGCATACACCATGGGCGGCGCCGGCGGCGGACTCGTTTATAATCAGGAAGAATTAAAGACCGTTATCGCACGTGGCCTTCAGGCATCCATCGTAGGACAGGTTCTTGTTGAGGAATCCGTACTCGGCTGGGAAGAGTTAGAGCTCGAAGTTGTAAGAGATGCCAAGAACAACATGATTACGGTATGCTTCATCGAAAATATCGATCCCCTGGGCGTACATACCGGTGATTCCTTCTGCTCGGCTCCGATGCTTACCATTTCAGAAGACGTCCAGGCAGAGCTGCAGCGCCAGGCATATAAAATCGTAGAAGCCGTTCAGGTGATCGGCGGTACGAACGTACAGTTCGCACATGATCCGGTATCCGGACGTATCATCGTAATTGAAATTAACCCGAGAACCTCCCGTTCTTCCGCACTTGCATCCAAAGCAACCGGTTTCCCGATTGCGCTCGTATCCGCAATGCTTGCAAGCGGACTGACACTGGATGAAATTCCCTGCGGAAAATACGGAACACTTGATAAATACTATCCCGACGGCGATTACATCGTAATCAAGTTCGCACGCTGGGCATTTGAAAAATTCAAAGGAAGCGAAGACAAGCTCGGCACCCAGATGAGAGCAGTCGGCGAGGTTATGAGTATCGGCAAGACCTATAAGGAAGCTTTCCAGAAAGCCATCCGCTCCCTTGAGAAAGACCGCTACGGCTTAGGCTTTGCCAAGAACTTCAACGAAAAGAGTTTGGAAGAACTCCTTGCCATGTTAAAGGATCCTTCTTCCGAGCGTCAGTTTATTATGTATGAAGCACTTCGTAAGGGTGCAACCGTTGAGCAGCTTTGGGACCTTACCAAGATTAAGCATTATTTTATCGAGCAGATGAAGGAACTCGTAGAGGAAGAGGAAGAGCTGATTTCCAAGTACGGAAAAGGAAACGTTCCGAATGCAGAGGATCTGACCAAGGCAAAGAAAGACGGATTCTCCGATAAGTATTTAAGCCAGATTCTTAATGTTACCGAAGATGAAATCAGAAATGCAAGAAAGGCAATCGGTGTCACCGAAGCATGGGAAGGCGTTCATGTATCCGGAACCCGGGATTCCGCATACTATTACAGCACCTACAATGTGCCGGATCAGTCCAGGACGGACGAGAGTAAACCCAAGGTAATGATTTTGGGCGGCGGTCCGAACAGAATCGGTCAGGGTATCGAATTTGACTACTGTTGCGTACATGCGGCATTCGCACTTCGTGACCTGGGCTTCCAGACCATCATCGTAAACTGCAATCCTGAGACCGTGTCGACGGATTATGATACATCGGATAAGCTCTATTTTGAGCCGCTGACACTGGAAGATGTACTCAGTATTTATGAGAAAGAAAAGCCTGTCGGTGTCATTGCACAGTTCGGCGGACAGACACCGCTTAATCTTGCGGACAGCCTTGAGAAGAACGGTGTGAAGATCTTAGGAACCGCTCCTGCAGTTATCGACATGGCAGAGGACCGTGATCTTTTCCGCGCGATGATGAAGAAGCTTGAAATCCCGATGCCCGAAGCAGGCATGGCGGTAACGATTGACGATGCAATCGAAATTGCAGAGCGTATCGGCTATCCTGTAATGGTTCGCCCGTCCTTCGTTTTAGGCGGTCGCGGAATGGAAGTCGTATACGACAGGGATGCGTTAAAAGAATACATGGCGGCAGCAGTCGGTGTAACGCCTGACAGACCGATCTTGATTGACAGATTTTTACGGCATGCAATGGAATGCGAGGCAGATGCGATTTGCGACGGAAATCATGCATTCGTACCGGCCGTTATGGAGCATATCGAGCTTGCGGGTATTCACTCCGGTGACTCCGCATGTATCCTTCCTTCCATGCATATCTCCGAGAAGAATTTAAATCTCATTAAGGAATATACGAAGAAGATTGCGGTTGAGATGAACGTACACGGTCTTATGAACATGCAGTACGCAATCGAGGATGATGTGGTATACGTAATCGAAGCCAATCCCCGTGCATCCCGTACCGTGCCTTTGGTAAGTAAGGTTTGCGACATCAACATGGTCAGAGTTGCAACCGAGATTATTACCATGCCGTTAACCGGTAAGGATTCACCCGTTCCGGCACTTCGTGAGAGCAAATACAATTACGTCGGTGTCAAGGAAGCAGTCTTCCCGTTCAACATGTTCCCGGAGGTTGACCCGCTCCTCGGACCGGAAATGCGTTCCACCGGTGAAGTTTTGGGACTTGCTCCGAACTTCGGCGAAGCATATTACAAGGCACAGGAAGCAACCCAGAATCCGCTTCCTTTGGAAGGAACCGTGCTGATTTCCGTAAACCGTATGGATAAGCCTTATGTCGTAGACGTTGCGAAGAAGTTCCGCGAGGCAGGCTTCAAGATTGTTGCAACCGGTACGACCTTCGAACTCCTTCGTGAGAACGGTATCGAGTGCGAGAAGATTCTTAAGATGCAGGAAGGCAGACCGAACATCGTGGATGCCATCGTCAATAAGAAGATTCAGCTGATTGTAAATACGCCGTCCCGTAAGGAAAGTATTTTTGATGATTCCTACATCCGCAAGAATGCAATCAAGCATAAAGTACCTTACATCACGACCATCGCCGCAGCTTCCGCTTCCGCAGACGGAATCCTGGCAGCACAGAGCGAGACGAAGATTGATGTAAACTCACTGCAGAATCTGCATGAAGGTATTGTGAAATAAGGAAAAGTAAGGGAATTACAGAATTACAGCGAGGTTTGAAAATTAAACAAAATACCCTCTGCTTTGATCTTTGAAATCGGGCAGGGGGTCTTTTTTATTTATTGTATTTTTTGCAAATTTCTTCGAGTTCAAGAAAATTTAAGCAATCTTTTTTACGCTTGAATGGTTCTCCTGAATTATATTTTTCATACAAGACATTTGCTTTGTCGATTATTATCTTTTTGTTTGTGTTGCACCATTCTAATTCTTTTTTGTAGGTTTCTTTTCTCTTTTTTACTTCTTCGTTATCCCTTTTTCTTATTTTTAAATCAACCTTTGAAAGCTGCATAATTTCCACGGGAATCATTCTGCTGAAATTTAAGCCTGCAACTATTTCGCCATCAATTATTATTCGAGAAAAGTCTATTCGATCTTTCATGTTTAAATATTTATCTTTCCCTTTAGAGAGAGGTATACAATATTTTTGACCATGAATAAGAACTAAAATTCCCAGATACGGTCGATTTTGCTTTCCTTTTTGTGGACTAACACTATAAACACGTTTGTCCTTATTTTGCAGATTTCGGATATACTTCATATCTATCCAGTATAAATTAAATTCTCTATCCATATATTAATTCCCCAAAAACAAAAGGACTATGCTGCCATAGTCCTCGTCATAGTTCACCATATAGGCGACGCTACTCTGTTCAACGTCCACTTCTTTAGGCAGGACCCTCCTTTGACTATGATTATATCAAATTGCATTTGATTGTCAATCACTATTCAAATATACAGGAAAAAATTTGCTTATAATTATTCAGTTTTCGATTTACAAAGTTGCAGTTCAATTTACAGACCGGCATCTCGGATTGCAATCCGACCAAAATGTTTATTATTATTGACGGTATTTCAGAGAATGTTTATAATAATAAACACAAGGAGATCGGTTAGTTATGTCAAATTATTCATCGAAAAAAATCTTAGTAGGTCCGAGTGTAAAGAGAATACTGGAAGAAATGGGGAACCAAATCCGACTTGCCAGATTACGGAGAGATCTTTCCGTGGAACTGATTGCCAAGCGGGCCGGAATCAGCAGGGCCACCCTATGGAAAATCGAAAAAGGCGATCCGAGCGTTGCTATGGGAGCTTATGCAAAAGTGCTGAATGCAATCAACATGGAGAAGGATCTTTTACTGATTGCAAGGGATGATGCTCTGGGACAATTATTACAGGATGCTAAGCTTGAGAGTAAGTACAAGAGAAAATAATGAAAATTCTTTTGGAATGTCACCATCAGGGCAAATTGTCAGCTACGCTGACAACTTTAGTCCCTGTGGTGACATTTCCCTTCAATTCTTACAATATCTTGTGTTTCATATGTTCACAAATCAAAATATATGATATACTATAACTTGGTGTAAAATGGAAAATGATATAATACCGCGTCCCTTAGTGTCAAAATTATAAGAGGAAACGAAAATGAAAAAATCAACAATACTCAGCACAGTAGTAATTATCAGTACATCCATGGTATTAAGCGGATGTACCATAACTCCGCACGTTAACGTAAACGGCAATGTGGAAGTTAACGGAAGCGAACTCTTCTCCGAGAGCTTCTCCTACGAGCCGAACACCGTATCCGGTATCACCGTAAACGGCAAGGGCGGAAACACAGCAGGAGAGAATACTTCTGATCAGGGACTGTTCCCGGGCGGATTAGACGATGACGGCAAGGACCCCAATGAAGGAAAATTCCCCGGCGGACTTGACGATGACGGTCGTGATCCCAACGAAGCCGTAGTTTGCCTCCTTGAAATCGAATCCAACAATGAAGAAGCAACGCATAAAGGCATCGTCAGAGGACTTAACATGGCAGGCGGCACGGTCTGGACTTATGAAACAGACGATATCTATGTCGGACAGGTGGACAACATCCAGGAAGTAGATTACTTTGACGGCAAATATATCATCGTAGTAGAAGGCAAGGTTATCGCGCTGGATGTGGAAACCGGCAAGGAACTCTATGTAAACGAAGACTTCAGGGGCTCCGGTATTGCCTGGTCCACGAACTATGAAGGCGACAAGCTTTACATGTGCGGATACTTCGGACCGGATGTTTTCGTCATGGACGTAAATACCGGCAAGACCTTAAACCGCATCACAGCCAAGGATCCCGATATTTACTGGGCTTATCAGATTGATTACATCAATGAGCATCAGGTAGATGTTACCTATGAAAATATCGAGAAGGCAGTCAGCTATGATCCGGAAGGACCGGAAGAGCAGTAAGAAAAATGCAAAAATGGTACGCTTGACGATTGTACGCTAAAGGCATTTGCGAAGCAAATGTTTTGTGCTCTAGGGTTCGGATGCGGTGGCAACCCACCCTTCGCAACAGGTACCAATCGTCAAGCTGTAATACAGTTTTGCGATATAATAAAATGATAATGAAATAAGCGTAGATAGTGAAACGAGGGAGATTGTAAATGAAATCTGAAAGACAAATCAGAAAAGCATACAGAATTCCGGCAATAGCCTTATTTACAGTAATATTAAGTTTATTCATAATATTGCTTCCGTCTAAGGTTGCACACGCATCCGGAATCGTACGTTTTGGTTCAGCAACGTATACACCTGCAGCTAATTCGGATTTCCAGGTCGGAGTTTATATTGAAACTACGGACGAAATTCCCTTAGGCGCATACAGTGTCAACATTACCTATGATCCGGCGCTTCTTACCTACGTAGCCGGCGCAGAGACCGGCGGAGACGGTAATCTTCTTGTCATGGGTGCTTCCCTGGACGGAAAACAGGGCATGCACATGCTCACCTTCCATGCAAACGGAACTCCGGGAGATACCGCGCTTACCGTAACAGGAGCAATTGTTAATGATACCACAGGTGTTGCCATGGAAGTCGGCGGACTTCCCGCAGCTCCGATTTCTATTCAGACTCCAACCACAAGAATGCCGGAATACCTTCGTGTAAACGACAAGGAAGTTGCAGGACTGACCGAAGGTCAGACGGAATATACTTTCTCCGTCCCTTATGCGGAAAGTTTTGCGGTTGAAGCACCGGAAGGTTTTACGGTAACCTTTGATTATCCCGAAGAACCACATACTGGCCGAAACAATATCACAGTTGTTCTGACACAGCCGAATGCAAATCCCCTAACATTAACTCTTCATGCCAACATGGAACCCAAGGAAGAAGAAATTGTGGAGCCGGAACCGGAACCTGTAAGCGAACCGGTTTCTGAAGTAACTTCCGAGTCGACAGAACTTCCCATGGAGCCGGTTATTACATCTGAAGAAATCACATCGGAACCGGAAGAAATATCTTCCGAACCTGTCAGCGAAGGTAAAAACACCAGAGAAGGCGGTTTTCCACCAAATAATCTGATTCATTATGAATTCAAAACCTCCGATTTATTATGGATTGGCGGTTGTATTCTTGGTGCACTGTTACTTTTCGTATTGATTCTGCTTATTGTCAACGGCAGAAGCGTCAGCGATGCCGGTGACGAAGATGATGAAGACTACGAGGATGAAGACGAGGAAGACGAAGACGACGGCTGGGAGCCGTTAGATATGGATACTCCTCCGGCAAGGCCCGTAAAGAAGGATGAACCCAACAGAAAAGACTCCGAACGAAACGATTCTGACAGAAGTGAGTCCGGAAAGAAGTCCTCGAAGAAAGAAGGCGGTAAAAAATCTGACAATACCAAAACAGGTGATGACTTAGTCGCAGCCACCTATAAGAAGGATTCGAAAAAAGCCGTAGGCGACGAAATCGTTGCAGCTACTTATAAGAAGGGCGGCAAGAAGAACGATTCCGAAGATGAAGAAGCAGATGAAAATAAACGCTCGAAAGAAGAACGTGCAAAAGAGAAAGAAGCACGTGCTAACGAAAAAGAGCAGGTGAAAGAAGAGCGCCTGAAAGAGAACGAAGAGCGTGCGCGTGAGAAAGAGGAACGTGAAGCAGAGAAAGAAGAGCGTGCTCAAGCGAAAGAGCAGGCAAAGGAAGAGCGCCTGAAAGAAAAGGAAGTGCGCGCCAAGGAAAAAGCAGAGCGCGAGCAGGCAAAGGAGCTTGAAAGAGAAGAGCAGGCCAGAATAAAAGAAGAGCGTGCCAGAGAAAAAGCAGAGCACGAAAAGGCAAAAGAGGCTGCAAGAGAAGAACACGCAAAAGCAAAGGAAGAGCGCCTGAAAGCCAAGAAAAAAGAGCCGGAATATTATGTGGATGATACCACCGGAGAACTTACCTTCCTGCCTCTTGATTACACAGAAGAGGATCTGAAGGGAATCGCGAATGCGGACGAGGAAGACAATATTGTCGGCACCGCGGAACTGGTAAGGTCCGAAGAAATCGCTGATTTTGATGATGATGATGATATGGCAGATGTAATCAGCGCAGCTACCGAAAGTGAGATTAAGGAAGTTGCAAAAGCAAAAGCGGAAGAAAGCGAGGCGGTAGCCCATACGCGTGCTATTTTGGCAGGAAAGGAAGCAGAAGCTTCGGCAGCAGGAACAACAGTGGGAACTGTAACTTCGGCTGAACCGTTTGCAAAAACTCTCATTATGGATCCTGCGGAACTTCAAAAACAGCTTCTTGAAGTGACTGAAGACGACCCGAGATACAAGGATGGTTCAGAAGAATACGAAGCTTATGATGATGAAGAGGAAGGCGAGGAATGGGAAGATGAGGACGGATTCATTGATTTAGAGAGTTCTGTGTCTGACCGCAAATCCAAAAGTTAAGCCAAACCGAAGATATATACATAATAACCTATGAAGAATTGAGTCAATACTATACATGGATACACGCGATTTAGAGGAAGAAGAGCGCATACGGCGCAGGCGGGCAATGATTGCCCGCCGGAAAAAAGAAAAAAGAAAGAGGGAGCGAAGGCTTAAGATTATCCGCACTACTGCCCTCTTTTTTGGCGTACCGGCTTTACTGTTGATTGGCGTCATCATACTTGTGGTAAACATCGTTTCCCACAACGTGAAGGCGAAGAAGCAGGCAAACGCCGATGCGAATGTTATCGTAAACGAAAACGGCACCATTTCCTACAGTGAGGACAGCGGCTGGTACGAGGATGAATTCGGCAACATTTATGACGACAAGGGCGGGCATTACGACGTAAACGGCAACTACTATGACGCCGAAGGAAATGTAACCCAGGCGTCCGGCAGGCCGCATCCCGAGGAAGCGAAGATTGATAACACCTTCGCGCACGAGCATCCGTTTGCGAACACGAATAAACCCGACGAAGACGGCATGATCCAGGTCGGAGATGTGAAAATGAAAGCCGGTTACACCGCTCAGACCACCGCTTCTACAATCTCGCCGCCGGAAGAGATTTCGCAGTCCACATATTCGATTCTGATAGACGAAACGACCGGTGACATTGTTGCGGCAAGGAATGCCTATGACCGCATGTACCCGGCATCCATGACTAAAATCATGACACTTCTCGTTGCCGTTGAAAACATCACGGACCTCGATGATGTGGTATATGTATCCCAGGAAGCGGCGGACTGGTCTTACAGAAATGACGGCTCCGCGGTAAACTGGAGTGTCGGCGAAAAGCTTACCGTAAGGGATTTACTGTACGGAACGATTCTTTCCTCCGGCGCGGATGCAGTTTACGACCTCGCAGTTTATGTAGCCGGCGACCAGGACAGTTTCGTACAGATGATGAATGACAGAGTTGCTTCGCTTGGGCTTTCGGAAACCACGCATTTTACCAATGCAGCAGGTTTTTATGATGATAACCACTACACAACGCCATACGATATGGCGATGATTATCAAGGCGGCAGTTGAAAACGACCTTTGCCGTGAAGTCATGTCGGCGCATACTTACAACACACCGGTCACGGAAGAACATCCCGAGGGGATACTGATCTCCAACTGGTTTTTAAGAAGAATTGAGGATAAGGACTCGGGCGGTTTGGTTCTTTGTGCAAAGACCGGTTTTGTCAGCCAGTCCGGGAACTGTGCGGCAAGTTACATGATTTCGAATTCCGGCAAGCCGTACGTCTGCGTCACCGGACACGCGCACTCCGCATGGAGAGCGATCTACGATCATGTAGGTCTGTATTATAACTACACGAATTGATGGATAGGTGCCAAGCACCTATTAAAAAATGTCACCACGGGGACGAAAGTTGTCAGCACAGCTGACAATTTGCCCTCATGGCGACAAAGGGGAACCATGAAAGAACGCTTCGAGAAGAATCCAATCTTATACATCGCAATATTACAGGCACTGTTCTTAATAGTGCTGATAATCGCATGTGCCACGAAGAAATCCACCGGCTACACCTTCAGTGCAAATGAACTGACCGCCGGCGGCAATACCATGGTGTCAAACATGAAGCTTGGATTCGGCAGTTATGAAGTGGTCATGAACTATCGCACGGACGCAGAAGACGCGGGCTACCAGATCTACGATGACGACTACATGGACAACGCCATCATGGGCGATATCTACGGCAACTTCGATTACACGAAGACAAGCGTCACCGTCCCGTTTTGGCTCTATCACAAGACTGACAGCTTTTTCGTGGCATGGTCAGATACTGTCACAATGGAATCTCTCACTGTCCGCTCCACAAGTGCCCTTCGGGCAGAGTGGACGCTGTTCTTCACCATTCTTTTTCTGGTCATGGACTTTATCCTGTATCGCTTCATTAAGAGTGCTTCCGGAAATCCCAAGGAAATCAGAAAAAATCAAATTTTCGGCGTGATTGCGGCATGCACCGTAATTGTTTCCGTACCGCTTATGATTAACTATCTTCTCGATTCCAGAGGGGATATCAGTTTCCATCTTGCAAGAATAGAAGGTCTTTACTTAGGCCTGAAGGAAGGCCGCTTCCCGGTTCGTATGGACGGCTTTATGCTCAACGGACAGGGGTATGCGGACCCGATTTTCTACCCGAATTTATTCTTATACATCCCGGCAATCTTCCGATTAATCGGTCTGCCGATTCTTCGGGCATACAAGCTCTTTGTGGGAATCTGGAACCTGTTCACCTGCGTGGTGGCATATTATTCGTTTAAGAGAATTGTAAAAAGCGACAAGGCAGCCTTGGTCGGCATGATCCTTTACGTGATGTGCCCGTACAGAAATCTTTGCCTTTACGGACGCGGGGCAGTAGGCGAGGCACTTGCAATGACATTCTTCCCGCTCGTGGCAGCAGGGTTGTATGTGTTATTATCCAAGAATTTCGCTTCAATTAAGAAATCCGTCGCAAATAAGGTTTCCAAGAATAAAGAGAATAACGAAAACGAAACAAATAGTGAGAAAGCAGCAAAAAATGAAAGCAACATGAATTGGCCGGAGTTCTGGGACGGCGTAATCCTGCTTTCGCTGGGACTTACCGGTATCCTGCAAAGCCATGTATTAAGCTGTGAGATGATTGGAATCATGATGATTCTGCTTCTTCTTGTCTGCGCAAAGAGAACCTTCCGTTTGAATACTCTGCTAGGACTTGTGGTCAGCGCATTGGCGGTTATTCTGCTCAACACATGGTTCCTGGTACCGTTCTTATTATCATACGGTATGCCGCTTTATGTATTCGATAAGTTCGATCTCTATGTATTCGAGAATGCCCTGACATTGTATCATTTCTTCGGTTCGCCGCTTGATTTGTACGGACAATCCAGTATCTTAAGTTCCGACCTTCGTGACGAGATGGGCATGACGCTTGGCTGGGCAATTCCGCTCGGACTCCTCTTCATCGGATTCGGCATCAGAACATGTCTTAAATACCGAAGGACTGAAAAAGGAAAGGTGCTTCCGATTTGTATGATTCTCGGAGTCATTGCATCCTGGATTACTACGTATTTCTTCCCCTGGAAGCAGGTGGAGAATCTGCCGGTGATTGGGAAACTCTTATGTATGGTACAGTTCCCCTGGAGATATCTCGGAATTGCAAGTTTTTGTTTCAGTCTTGCGATTGTGGTTTATCTTGCAATCCTTGAAGAGGAAGTAAAGATAAGTGTAAGTGCCGGCAGAAACGAAAAGCGTTTATGGGCATACTATATCGCTCTCGTAGCATTAACGGTTCTGCTTGCACAGATTCATTATCATTCATTGATTCGGCAGACTGAGTATTTTGCTCCGTATTCCGAAACAGGACTCAATCAGGGACGGACCATGATTCAGGCAGAATATCTGTATTCCGACACCACTATCGCGGAATTGAGAGAAGCGGCAAGGGTGGATCGGGGATATCGGAGAAATAACTGTACACTGTATTTTGACATTGTACAGCCTAATGCGGACGCCATCGAGGTGGCAACACCGCTTACCTATTATCCGTATTATGTTGCAAAGGATGTTTCGACCGGACAGCGATTCGATATCATGAAGGGCAACAAGGGAACGGCTATTATTTATGTTCCTGCGGAGTATTCCGGCACAATCAAGTTCTATCTGCCGGAGGCAAAGAAGTGGCTTGCCGGAGATATTGTTTCGGTTCTGGCACTTGCCGGACTGATAGCACTTATCGTTATTCTCGCGAAGAAGCGGAATCAGGTAAAACCCAAACTAGAAGAAGCAATTAATGAACAGGAAACAAAGTAAACAGTATAGATACGGAACAGGAAACTATATTGGAAAATACAGATATTAACAAGCGAAACCGTATATTAACGATTATATATTGCGCCATAACCCTTGGGATTATGGCCTTTATCTTTGTTCAGTCGGCTATGCCGGATTACGCATCGGCAGAGGAAAGTGATTTCTTTGTTAATATTGCGAAGATGGTAATC
>CADANR010000018.1 GCA_902789265.1 uncultured Lachnospiraceae bacterium
CTTTGGTGAGCAACGCACTAAACGGTTTTCTCTTAAAACTTGTTGCTGGGTATATTATAGCACATATGTTCGATATCTGCAATCAATAAGGCTCCTCCCGCCGCCCGAGGGCAGTGGGTTTCCGCCTACTACAACCGAAAGGAATTTATTTATGAATACGGATTTTTGTTAAACAGATGAATACTGTATGCAATTTAGGAGGATAAATAAATGACAATTTTTGATGAATTACAGGCAAGAGGACTGCTTGCACAGTTTACGGATGAAGATGCCGTAAAAGAACTGATTAACGGCGGAAAAGCCACATTCTATATCGGATTCGATCCGACTGCCGACAGCCTTCATGTAGGACATTTCATGGCCCTTTGTTTGATGAAAAGACTTCAGATGGCAGGAAACAAGCCGATTGCCTTAGTAGGCGGCGGAACTGCCATGATCGGTGATCCGACCGGTCGTACTGATCTTCGTAAGATGATGACTACCGAAACGATTGACCATAACTGCGAATGCTTTAAGAAGCAGATGAGCCGTTTTATCGAATTCGGTGAAGGAAAAGCCAGAATGGTTAATAATGCTAACTGGCTCAGGGATCTTAACTACATTGAATTCATCCGTGATATCGGAGCGTGCTTTAAAGTTAATAATATGCTTCGTGCGGAGTGCTACAAACAGCGTCTTGCAAGTGAAGACGGTTTAAGCTTCTTAGAATTTAACTACATGCTGATGCAGAGCTATGATTTCCTTAAATTATACGAGGAATACGGTTGCAATCTTCAATTCGGCGGAGATGACCAGTGGTCCAATATGCTTGGCGGAAGAGAATTAATTCATAAAAAATTAGGCAAGGACGATGCACATGCCATGACCATTACCTTACTTTTGAATTCAGAAGGAAAGAAGATGGGCAAAACCGCAAACGGTGCCGTATGGCTTGATGCAAACAAGACTTCACCGTACGAGTTCTATCAGTACTGGAGAAATGTCGGCGATCAGGACGTGCTGAACTGCATCAGAATGCTGACATTCTTGCCTGTAGAAGAGATTAATCTGATGAATTCCTGGGAAGGAAGCAAACTGAACGAAGCAAAGGATATTCTGGCGTATGAATTAACTGCACTGGTACACGGTGCGGAAGAAGCAGGAAAAGCAAAAGAAGCTTCCCTTGCATTATTCGGCGGTGGCTCCAACAACGAGAATATGCCGAAATGTGAGCTTTCCGCAGAAGATTTCAAGGAAGGCAAGATTGATTTGATGGCAATCCTTGTAAAGTCCGGTATGGCAACTTCCAGATCCGATGCAAGGCGTGCCATTGAACAGGGCGGTGTCACCGTAAATGATGAAAAGATTACAGATATTTATACGACTTACGAGCAGGAATTCATCGGAAATACCTAGATGATTGTTCGCAAGGGTAAGAAGAATTTCAAGAAGATTGTATTGCAGTAAAAACAATAAAGTGCAATAAAAAGCTTGTATTGAGAATTAGTGTAATTACAAAAGAATTTGTAAGAATATTATTAATAGCAGTAAATACAAAGAGTTTGTATGAAAAAACATGTCATCGACCGCATTCTTCCGGGCAGTATCGCGGAGGAATGCGGTTTTGAAAAAGGAGATAAGCTTCTTTCCATCAACGGAAATCAAATAGAAGATACTTTTGACTATCAATATCTGATTTCCGATGAATTTCTTGTACTGGAGGTCGAATCTAAACAGGGTGAGGTGGTGGAACTGGAGATCGAAAAGGACGCAGAAGAAGATCTGGGTCTTGTTTTTGAGAACTCCTTTATGGACAATTACAGAAGCTGCAAGAATAAGTGTATCTTTTGTTTCATTGATCAGATGCCTCCCGGTATGCGGGAGACTTTGTATTTTAAGGACGACGATACGAGATTGTCTTTTTTACAGGGGAATTATGTTACATTAACGAATTTAAGCGATGCGGACGTGGAAAAAATCATCAGATACCGCATGGAGCCGATTAATATATCTTTCCAGACGATGAACCCGGAACTTCGCTGTAAAATGTTAAATAACCGCTTTGCAGGTGAGGCACTAAAGAAAGCAAAGCAGCTTTATGATGCCGGAATCGAGATGAACGGGCAAATTGTATTATGCAAGGGAGTCAATGACGGCGAAGAACTGGAGTTTTCCATAAAGGAAATGTATAAGTATACACCTGTATTAAGAAGCGTTTCCGTGGTACCTGTAGGGCTATCCAAATACAGGGACGGTCTGTATCCGTTAGAACCTTTTGATCAAAAAGATGCCGAAGATGTCATTGACCGGATTGAACGATGGCAAAGGAAAGCATATAAAGAAAAAGGAATCCATTTTGTACATGCTTCGGATGAGTGGTATTTACTGGCCGGAAGGGAATTGCCGGAAGAAGAACGATATGACGGATATCTGCAACTGGAAAACGGCGTAGGTATGGTAAGGAACTTCGTGGAAGAATTCAATGCTGAACTAGATATTGTGGTTAATCATTTAAGTCAAACAAAATGCAGGAAAATAGCAAAGAAAAAATATAGACCAAAGCAGTCAAAAACGTATAATCCTTACGAAATATCAGATTGCAGCAGTGACAATTTCGATTCTGTTATAGAATTGAACGATATTCATGCTTCCGGCAATGTATCGGTAGCAACCGGCAGATTATTCGGACCGATTCTGGAAGAATGTGCAAAAAAGATAGAAAAAGAAGCAAGCCGTCTGAAGGTACATGTCTATCCGATTCGCAATGATTTTTTCGGGGAAAGGATTACCGTAGCCGGCTTAATTACAGGGCAAGATTTGATTGCGCAACTAAAAGGAAAAGATCTGGGAGAGGTGTTAATTATACCGGAAACAATGCTGCGTTTCGGGGAAGAAGTATTCCTTGACGACATCACTGTAAGTCAGGTCGAATCGGCTTTACAATGCCATGTAGATATAGTAAAATCTAGTGGTAGCGAATTTGTCAGAAGCGTTATGAAATATAAGGCTTGAAGGCATTTAGAATACCATGGAACAAGCCGGAATTAAGGATTAATTGAAATGAAAAAGAAGGGCAAACCGATCGTCGCAGTTGTGGGTCGTCCCAATGTCGGAAAATCCACACTTTTTAATGTGCTGGCGGGCGAGCGGATTTCAATCGTAAAAGACACTCCCGGAATTACCAGAGACCGTATTTATGCGGATGTGGAGTGGTTAAATTATAAATTTACACTGATTGATACGGGCGGAATCGAACCCGATTCCAAGGATATCATTCTTTCGCAGATGAGAGAACAGGCCGAAATTGCCATCGCGTCTGCGGATGTTATTATGTTTTTGGTGGATATTAAACAGGGGCTTGTGGATGCCGACATGCATGTTGCAAACATGCTCAGAAAAAGCGGAAAGCCTGTTGTTCTGGTTGTTAACAAGGTTGACAATCCGTCAAAGCAGATGGCGGATGTATATGAATTCTACAATCTCGGAATCGGAGATCCCTATGCGATTTCCGCAGCAAACCGCCTTGGCCTTGGTGAAATGCTGGATGCCGTGACCAAACTTTTCCCGGAAGGATCCGATACCGATGAGGAAGACGACCGTCCGAAGGTTGCAATCGTAGGAAAGCCCAATGTCGGCAAATCTTCGATTATCAATAAGTTAATCGGTGAAAACCGTGTAATTGTTTCGGATATCGCCGGAACCACGCGAGATGCGGTCGATACCGAGGTAACATACAACAAAAAACAATATGTTTTAATCGATACGGCAGGACTTCGCAGAAAGAGCAAAATCAAAGAAGAGCTGGAGCGTTACATGATTGTACGTACCGTTGCAGCCGTGGAGCGTGCCGATGTTGTGGTTTTGGTAATCGATGCTACGGAAGGCGTTACCGAACAGGATGCAAAAATCGCCGGTGTTGCACACGAGCGTGGCAAAGGCATGATTATTGCCGTAAACAAGTGGGATGCCATTGAAAAAGACAATAAGACCATGAATGAGTTTACGAAGAAAGTTCGGGACACCCTGGCATTCATGCCGTATGCGGAGATTTTATATGTTTCCGCGGAAACAGGGCAGAGACTTCCGAAATTATTCGAGACCATTGATATGGTTATGGAGAATCATTCACTTCGTGTACAGACCGGTGTGTTAAATGAAATTATGACGGAAGCGGTTGCGATGCAGCAGCCTCCGACCGACAAGGGCAAGAGGCTCAGACTTTTTTATATCACACAGGTCTCCGTAAAACCGCCCACTTTTGTAATTTTTGTAAATGACAGGGAATTGATGCATTTTTCCTATACCAGATATATTGAGAACAGAATCAGGGATGCCTTTGGTTTTAAAGGAACCCCGCTTCATTTCATTATTCGTGAGAGAAAGGAAAACGAATAATTCATGTTTCGCTTATGGTGCTTATTAATCGGATATGTCTTAGGATCGATATCCGTCGCATATATTGTTGGTAAAGTCCGCGGAATCGACATCAGGGAGCATGGCTCCGGGAATGCCGGTACCACGAATACTTTGCGTGTTTTGGGACGTCGTGCCGGCGCAATCGTTCTTGCCGGCGATTTGCTCAAATGTTTTATTGCCATGCTGATTTGCTGGCTGATTTTCCATAATTCCTATCCGGATATGAAATATCTGATTCGTATCTATGCGGCCGCAGGCGTTATTCTCGGTCATGATTATCCGTTTTATTTAAAATTCCACGGCGGAAAAGGAGTTGCTTCCTTTGTCGGGCTTTGTGCCGCATTTTATCCGGGCATCATTCCTGCGCAGACCGTGATTTTCATCGGAATATATGTACTGACACATTATGTGTCTTTGAGCTCGATTTTCTTCAGTCTGGGATTTATCGCACAGGTTGTAATTTTCGGTCAGCTCGGTTTCTTCGGACTGACACCGGCGCAGTTACTTGAACTTTACATCATTGCCGGAAGTTTAGTGCTTTTAAATATTTTCCAGCATCGAACCAATATTGCGAACTTAATAAACGGATGCGAGAAAAAGACCTATCTTTCGAAGAAAAAAATGCCTGCGGAAATTCCGCCTGAAGATGAACTGGATGATGGTGATGCAGGTGACAAAGATAAAAGCGAACAAGCGAAGCAGTTTTACGTCAGCAAAAAGAGAAAAGAGAATATAAACTCTGAAAAAGAACCGGAAACATATAATACGGTGACACAGGAAACCATGAAATTCAGTATAGATCCCGACGGCGATTATGTTATTGACGAAGACGCCGTCAGGGAGCAGAACATGAATGATTCGTTGTAATAAAAGTTTGAAAAATCAGGAGGAAGCAATATGAAGGTTACGGTAATCGGTGCAGGAAGCTGGGGAATTGCATTGGCGAAATTACTTCATGACAATAAATGCGAGGTAACGGTATGGTCCGCGCTGGCAGACGAAATCGAAATGCTGAACCGCGAACATGAGCATGTAGATAAATTAAAGGGCGTGAAACTCCCGGAGGATATGATTTTTACAACGGATTTAAAAGCGGCCGTTGAAGACGCGGAAATCCTTGTTATGGCTGTGCCTTCCGTATTTGTCAGAAAAACAGCATCACAGGTAAAAGAATTCTACAAAGAAGGTCAGATTATCGTAAATGTTTCCAAGGGTATTGAAGAATCCACGCTCCATACCATGTCGGAGATCATTTCGGAAGAAATACCGGGTGCTACGGTAGCCGTTCTTTCCGGTCCTTCCCATGCAGAAGAAGTAGGACGCGGAATTCCGACTACAATTGTAGTTGGTGCTAAAAAACGCGAAGTAGCAGAAAAAATCCAGAATACCTTTATGAGTCCGGTATTCCGTGTTTATACATCCCCCGATGTGCTTGGTATTGAAATCGGCGCTGCATTAAAGAACGTTATCGCACTTGCAGCCGGAATTGCCGACGGACTCGGATACGGAGATAATACCAAGGCTGCTTTGATTACACGTGGTATGGCGGAAATATCCAGACTCGGCGTTGCAATGGGCGGAAAACCCGAAACATTCTACGGTCTTTCCGGAATCGGTGATTTAATCGTTACCTGTGCAAGTATGCATTCCAGAAACCGTCGTGCGGGAATTTTAATCGGCAAGGGCTATACCGCAAAGGAAGCCATGGATGAAGTAAAGATGGTTGTTGAAGGTGTGTATTCCGCAAAGGCCGCAAAGAAGCTTTCCGAGCAGTACAATATCGAAATGCCGATTGTGGATAAAGTAAATGAAATTCTGTTTTCAGATGTTCCTGCGGCAGACAGCTTAAACGATTTAATGCTTCGCGACAAGAAGACAGAAATTGATGTAAAGAAGTGGCAGTAAAGCTTCGAGACGGTAATATAAGGATTTATTTTAGATATTTAAGTTTTAAGTAAAGTAAAAAAAGAAAAGTGAAATAAAAATGCGGGAAATGGACTTTAAAATGGAACGGGAGAATTTAGTGAACGTCGGTGATGAAGTCAAAATCACCGAAAGCGTTCTTCCTTCCAGCTATTATTATACAATTGAACCGGCAGTCGCAATGAGCGGCAACTATTTTTATTATGAGCGTTTAAAAAGCCGGACAGGGATTGTCAAATCAATCAACAAAACACCGCGCGGATTCTTTGTAACCTGCGTATTTGATGAAGAAGTTCCCGAGTCAAGGAACAGCGGAGACGAATCATGAAATACAGTTACCTTTTATTCGACTGCGACAGAACGCTTCTCGATTTTAATTCTGCAATGAAAGGAGCCATTACAAAGCTGCTTTTAAAATACGGAGTACCGGAAGTGACCGATGAAATGGTTTCTTTCTATGATGCATGGAATAATTCACTCTGGGATCAGCTGGAAGCGGGACTGATTACGAAAGAAGAACTGGTTTATGCAAGATTCCCCGTAGTCTGTTCCAGATACGGCATTACGTATCCCGGCAAAGGGAAGATGGAATCGGATTATATTCTCTTTTTGTCAGAAGGCCACGAACCGATGCCGGATGCGCTGGATGTGGTGAAAAAACTTTCCGAAAAATATAAGCTTTTTATTGTATCCAACGGCTTTATCGAAGTGCAGGAAAGAAGAGTGACCGAGAGTGGCTTAAGACCATATTTATGCGGCAGTTTTATCTCCGAAGAAATCGGATTTTCTAAGCCGGACCCGAGATTCTTTGAAGAATCCTTAAAGCAGATCGGCGATTTCGATAAGTCCAAATATCTGATTATCGGCGATTCGATGAGCGCTGATATTCAGGGCGGAGTCAATTTTGGAATCGATACCTGTCTGATATCAAAAAAGAAACCCGAAGGTTATGATTACGAACCGACCTATGTTGTGGGTGAGTTAACGGAACTCCTGAAAGGAGAAATATTATGAAGTCAGAAATAAATTCCAAAATCATGTATGAAAAACTTCAGAATTGTTTAAAATGCGTCCGCAAGAAAACCGACTTTGTTCCGAAGGTTGCGTTGGTACTCGGTTCCGGACTGGGCGATTTTGCCGATAATATCGATGTGGAATGCATAATTCCGTATTCCGAAATCGAAAACTTCCCGGTATCTTCGGTGCTCGGTCATAAAGGCAATTATATTTTCGGTACTTTAAACGGCGTCAAAATCGTCTGCATGCAGGGAAGAGTGCATTACTACGAAGGATATACCGTTCAGGATGTTGTTCTTCCGATTCGTTTAATGGGACTGATGGGAGCGGAAATTCTGTTTCTGACAAATGCATCAGGCGGAATCAATTCGGGCTTTAAAGCCGGTGATTTCATGATGATTACGGATCATATTTCATCCTTTGCTCCGAATCCTTTAATCGGCCAGAATATCGAAGAACTCGGTACCAGATTTCCGGATATGTCCAATGTTTATCACCCGGAGCTTTGTTCCGTTATTGAGGAAACCGCAATAGAAGACGGCATTGATTTAAAAAAGGGCGTATATGTTCAGACGACCGGTCCTTCCTTTGAGTCGCCTGCCGAAATTCAGATGTTTAAACTGCTCGGTGCGGATGCGGTCGGCATGTCCACCGTAGTGGAAGCCATTGCGGCAAATCACATGGGCATGAAAGTGTGCGGTATTTCCTGTGTCTGCAACATGGCTGCCGGAATTTCCCCGAATCCTTTAACACATGCCGAAGTACAGGCAGCTGCGACAGAAGCGGCACCTTTATTTAAGAAAATTGTTACCGACAGCATTACGAAGATGGGGAAGCTGTAATCTGCAGAAATAATCGTATTTGCAAATTGTAACAACTGTTTTAATTTGAGAAATCTATAGACGGTAATTGTATGGCAGTCAAAAACAGTACAGCAGATAATAAAATAATACAAGAACTTATTTCCCGTGCATTAAAAATGCGCGAAAGTTCTTATTGCCCGTATTCCGATTATGCGGTCGGGGCATGTGTACAGTGCGCCGACGGGTATTTTTATGACGGATGCAATATCGAGAATGCTTCCTACGGACTGACGGTATGCGCAGAACGGGTAGCAATTTTTAAAGCTGTTTCCGCTCAAAACAGTGAAACAGCCACAAACGGGCAAAACGGTTCTTTTGAAATTGTCCGTATTGCAATTGCCGGCGGAAAGAAAGGCGAAGAGCCTTCTGATTATGCATATCCCTGCGGTGCCTGCAGACAGGTAATGCGGGAATTCGGAAAAGAAAATATGGAAATCATCATTGCGAAATCTTTGGATGATTACAAAATTACGACTTTGGGAGAAATGCTTCCGGACAGCTTCGGTCCGGACCATTTAAAAGATTCATAATGGATAAAATTATCGTATTTGCGACACTTGCCGTAATCCTTGCTGCAATCATCATCATAGGAAAAATCAGTGAGCAACAGAAGGAGAAAAATTTCAGAAACCGACTGAACCGCGAGTTTAAGAAACCCCTGGATAATAATTATTCCAGAGAAAGAATGCAGGCGATTCCCGGGTATTATAAAAGGCACTCCGAAGGGTGTTATGTGGTGGACGACATCACCTGGAATGATTTCTCGTTGGATACTTTTTTAAAGAAATACAATCATTCCTATTCATCGGTCGGAGATGAGTATATGTATTACAGACTTCGTGTTCCTGCACTGGATGAGGAATTCGGCGAATTCGAAAATCTCGAGAAATACAGCGAATGCTTTGCGAAAGACGCAAAACTCCGCGAGGATTATCAGGTACTGATGGCGAAGCTCGGAAGAAGCGGGAAATATTCGCTCTATGATTATCTGGAATTCTTATCGGATGTGCAAAAGGATATACCGATCCTTACCATACTTGACTGGGTAGTTTACATCGGGTCTGTCGTCCTGATGTTTTTTGCGTTTTATCCGGGTATTGCACTTTTGATTTTCTGGGTAACTGCAAATATTGTTGCTTATTTAATCCGCAAGAAAAAGATTGAGCCCTATTTTTACAGCTTTGAATACATTTTGCGAATGATCCGGATTACCCAAAAAGTGTTAAAACTCCTTCCAGATGACTTTCAGGATGCAAAAGAAGACTTAAAAAATGCAAAGAACAAACTGAATAAAATTTCATCGGGAAATCTGGTATTCCTGCAATCCGATACGACTTCCGCGGTCGGTGATGTCGGAAACGGACTGATGAATTTCGTAAAAATGTTTTTCCACATCGATATCTTTTTGTTCCATCGAATGAAAGACCAGGTGGAAGCAAATATTTCCGCGGTGGATACCATTTTTGAAACACTCGGAAAACTGGATTTTGCGATAAACGTAGCATCTTACCGCGAGACACTGCCTTATTATACCATTCCGGAGTTTTCGGATGACTGTTCCTATTCCACGGAAGAGATGATTCATCCGCTTCTTTTCGATAAGGGAGTTGCAAACTCCATCGACGTATCCGGCGGGATTTTACTTACCGGTTCCAACGCATCCGGTAAATCGACATTCCTTCGAATGATCGGAATTAATGCAATTCTTGCACAAAGCATGCATACGGTATATGCAAAGCATTATAAGGCGGATTATTTTTGTGTATATTCGTCCATGTCGCTGAAAGATGATATGGAAGCCGGCGACAGCTATTATATGGCGGAAATTAAGTCCATTAAGCGTATTATCAGTGCAATCGACAATCCCGATATGAAAGTTCTTTGCTTTGTGGACGAAGTCCTTCGCGGTACCAATACAAAAGAACGTATTGCCGCAGGCTGCGAAATCATGAGATATATGCAAAAAACCGGAAATATCTGTTTTGCCGCAACGCATGACATTGAGCTGGCGCATATGTTACCGCCGCTTTATACGAATTATCATTTCGACGAAGAAATCATAGAAGATGACATTCAGTTCCCTTATAAGCTGAAGGAAAGCTATGCAACAACCAGAAATGCGATTGCACTTCTGAAACTGATGGGATATCCGGATGAAATAACCGGACAGGCAATCGAAATCATAAACAAGGAAGATGCAAAGGCATAAAATTGCTGCATATACATGTATATACAGGGGTTAATTAATTATGGATAAGGTATTCCTATATTCTGACGGGTCTGCAAGAGGAAATCCCGGTCCCGGCGGATTCGGAACGGTTTTAAAATTTACGGATGCAAACGGCGTTCTTCACGAAAAAGAATTCACGGCAGGGTACCGGATGACCACGAATAACAGGATGGAGTTATTGGGTGTGATTACCGGACTTGAAGCCCTAAAGCATCCCTGCGTAGTGGTTGTGATTTCCGATTCGAAATACGTTGTGGATGCGTTCGAACAAAACTGGGTAGACGGATGGCTTAAGAATAATTTCCGGACCGCATCCAAGAAACCCGTTAAGAATCAGGATTTATGGAAGCGTCTTTTGGATGCGAAATCAAAGCATGAAGTATCTTTTCAATGGGTAAAAGGACATGCGGGACATCCGGAAAACGAACGTTGTGACGAACTTGCCACAACTTCCGCGGACGGAGAAAATTTACTCGAAGATACCGGGTTTATTATCATATTTGCTGGTATTTTTTATCTTTATCGTTGCCGTAGTTGCGGCAATCGTAATCGGTGCTTTTATTGCTAAAGCCCGTGCAAAAAAGAAAGAAGCAGAAAATATTAATCAAGACGACGAGTATTCCGATACCGCATCGGATGATACACCGATTCAGATTGGTTAAGATTGTGTTTTTTTGTTGAAGATATTTCGAAATAAATATGGATGTACTTTAAAAAATAAAAAGAAAGGTTATAATGGGTGTTTGTTATGAGTTTTCTTGATATTGAGATTAAGTATTTAAACGATTCCATCGAGCATTTGCACTATATTGACGGCAAATCCGACTGGATTGACCTTCGTGCAGCGGAGGATGTGGAGTTTAAAACGGGAGAGTATCATTTGATTCCTTTGGGGGTTGCAATGAGACTTCCGCACGGCTATGAAGCGCATGTGGTTCCGCGTTCCTCCACATTCAAGAACTACGGTCTGATGCAGACAAATCACATGGGAGTCATTGATTCTTCCTATTGCGGAGATGAAGACTGGTGGTATGTTCCGATGTATGCAACCCGCGACTGCGTGGTTCATAAGAATGACCGGATCTGTCAGTTCAGAATCATGCAGAATCAGCCCAGAATCTGTTTCGATACCGTAGAACACTTGGACGGAGTAAACCGCGGCGGATTCGGATCCACCGGGATATCATAAGTAAATTTTATGGTTGCATGCACATTTATGAAAGTGAGTTGCACCATTAAAAGTGAGGTTTAAAAAATGATTAAAGTAGCGAATCTTTGTAAAATGTACGGAGATAAAGTGGCTTTGGACAATGTTTCATTTGAAGTAGAAGCGGGACATATTTACGGTCTGCTCGGACCAAACGGTGCCGGTAAATCCACGACAATGAATATTGTGACAGGGTATCTTGCTCCGACAAGCGGAGAAGTATCCATTAACGGTCATGTACTCGGACTGGAAACCAGGGAAGCCAAGAAATGCATCGGGTATCTTCCCGAAATTCCGCCCCTTTATCCCGATATGATGGTCAGGGAATATCTGAATTTCGTAGCCGGAATAAAAAATATCGAAAAAACAAAACGAATTGAAGAAGTAGAATCGGCAATTGAAAAAACCGGATTAAAAGAAGTAGCCGGAAGACTGATTAAGAATTTATCCAAAGGATATAAGCAGAGAGTCGGTATCGCACAGGCTATTTTAGGCGGACCGGACATTATTATTCTGGATGAGCCGACAGTTGGTCTGGATCCCCAGCAGATTATCGAAATCAGGGAATTAATCCGTTCTTTTAAAGACGATCACACGGTAATCTTAAGTTCTCATATTTTATCGGAAATCGCAGAAGTCTGCGATGATGTTTTGATGATTGCCCACGGTAAAGTGGTTGCATGTGATACCACAGAACATCTGATGAGCGAGTCCCGTGATAATTCAAGACATTTTGAAATCACCGTAAAGGGCGATCAGGATAAGACTTTGGAAGTACTTACTTCTTTAAGCGAAATTCTTTCCGAACCGGTATTTGTTTCGGAAAAAGACGGAAACTGCACCTTCCGGTTTAAAACCGAGAAAGAAGAGGACATCCGTCCGGATGTTTCCTTTGCACTTTCCGATGCGCGTATTCTTGTGCTTTCCATGAATGAAGAGAAGAAATCATTAGAGGATACTTATCTTGCAATCATGAAGGATTCCGATGAAAAATACGAAGAGGAATTGAAACGTCTTGCTGAAGAAGAGGATGATGAAGATTACAACGAAAATGAAGAAGATGAAAGCCCTTCGGATGAGGAAGGCAGTTCTTCCGATGGATCGGATTCGGACAATTCAAGTGAAAGCGAAGATACCGATACGGAATCTGACGAAAATGACGGAAAGGAGGAGGAATAAGTCATGGGCACAATTTATTTAAAAGAGCTTAGAACCTATTTCAAATCCATTTTCGGCTGGTTGTTCTTAGCAGTTTATACCGCATTCTGTTCCCTTTATTTTGTAATCTACAACCTGTTAAACGGAAGCCCTTATATCGCTAATACGGTATCTTCCCTGGTTGTTGTATTAATGTTTGTATTCCCGCTTTTAACCATGAGGGTTTTGGCGGAAGAGAAGAAATTAAAGACGGACCAGCTCCTTTTAACCTCTCCGGTTAAGGTTTCTTCGATTATTCTCGGAAAATTCTTTGCACTCATTACCATGATGCTTATTGCATCTCTGGTTTTGTTATTGGGACTTTTAATTATGCAGTTCTACGGAGAAGTTCCTTTTGCAGAGTCCTTACTTGCAATTTTAGCACTGTTCCTTGTCGGTGCATTGTTTGCATCCGTCGGATTGTTTTTATCATCCTTAACGGAACATCAGTTTATCGCGGCAATTCTGACCTACGGCGCATTCATTTTTATCATGCTTGTTCCGTCCGCACTGCAGATGCTGTTTTCGTCAAACAAAGTTATTAAAACCATTGCATCATCCATCGACTTTTTGTCCAGATACGATAATCTTTTAACCGGAATTATCTCGGCAACGGATTTATTCTATATCGTATCCGTGATTGCAATTTTCTTAATCCTTGCAGCTCGTGTATTCGGAAAGAGTTCGCTTCAGGTATCCTTAGTCGGAGCAAAGAAATTCTGGTTCTCCACACTTGGATTAATTGCGGTTATTGTCATCATTATCGGCGCGAACATCGGAGTTTCCTTTATTCCGAGCAAATATGTGCAGACCGATTTGACAAAAAAGAAATATTATTCGTTGACGGATGAAAGTAAGAATTTATTAAAATCGTTAAATCAGGATGTTACCCTGCATGTGCTTGATTACGAAGAGAATACGGATCGTGCAGTAAAGCTTTATTTAAACGATTACGACAATGCATCTAGTCATATCATAGTAAAATATCATAACCCGGCAAAAGAAGCCGGATTCTATAGGGGATATACCGATGAAGCACCTTCTTCAGGAAGCATTATTGTAGAATCCGGAGACCGCAATTATATCGTGGATTCCGATACCTTCTACGTAAAAGAATACTCGATGGATTATCAAACCTATCAGTATGTGGAAAACGAAACCGGTGTGGATATCGAAGGTCAGATTACGGCTGCAATTAATTATGTTATTTCCGATCAGGAAAATATCGCATATATCGTCGAAGGGCACGGAGAAGTTCCGATTTCGTCTAAAACCGCTGACCGTATGAAACGTGCCGGATTTACAACGAAATCCTTAAATCTTCTTTCCATGGATTCCGTTCCGGAAGACTGCAAAGTGCTTATCGTGAACGGTCCGAACGGGGATCTTTCCAAGGAAGATATTGAAAAGCTTCAGGCTTACGTTGACCGTGGCGGCGAGGCAGTCTTTATGGCGGCTGCAGATGTTCTGGAAACTCCGAACTATGATAAATTCCTTTCCGGATTCGGTGCAACCATTGAAGAAGGAACCATCTGGGAAGACGATCCGATGTATAATTACAACGGAATGGGATATTATATCGTGGTTTCCCCTGTGGCGCACGAAATCAGCAACAGCCTCTATTCCGCAAAGAAGAAGAACCTTCTGGTAGAATGTCGCGGATTCCGGATTTCAGAAGAGGAAGACGTAAATATTTCGGTTGAACCATTATATGAAAGTTCCTCCAGCTCCGTTGCCGTAATTCTCGATGAGGATTATAATGTGGTTTCCGAAGATAATTTAACCTCTGGTCCGTTCTGCATCGGATTCTATTCCGAAAAGACAATGGAAAATGAAACAAGCAAGGTTACCGTGATCGGAACGCCGGTATTCTTAAACGAAACCCTGGATGCGGCAACCTCCTATGCAAATACGGAGCTTTTTGTGAATGCACTTAATTACATGTGCGACATGACACTTAATACCTCCGTTCCTTGCAGGTATTGTAATTACAATAATTCGCAGACGTAAGTAATTTATATTTTCTCGAAACAATAAGCTTGAGCGAGTGCCTTGCACTGCGTTTCGGGGCCTCCCATGCGCTAGATGGAGGCACCGGGACGACAGTGCAAGGCACGATGCGAGCCGTTAAATAAAGTACACATATAAAACGTAAAGGATAACGAATATGGCAAAAATCAGAACAAGATTTGCACCTTCCCCGACAGGAAGAATGCATGTAGGAAATTTAAGAACCGCATTGTATGCGTATCTTATCAGTAAACATGAGGGCGGCGATTTTATTCTCCGTATTGAGGATACCGATCAGGAACGTTATGTGGAAGGGGCAGTGGATATCATCTACAGAACCCTTGAAAAGACCGGATTAAAGCATGACGAAGGTCCCGATAAGGATGGCGGTTGCGGTCCTTATGTTCAGTCCGAACGTCAGGCACAGGGCTTATATTTAACCTATGCAAAGATGCTTATCGAAAAAGGCGAGGCATATTACTGTTTCTGCGACAAGGATCGTCTTGCGACATTAAACCAGACCATTACCTTGGAAGACGGCACCACAAAGGAAATCAATGTATATGATAAGCACTGTCTTCATTTAAGCAAGGAAGAAGTGGAAGCAAACCTTGCTGCCGGAAAGCCTTATGTCATCAGACAGAATAATCCGACCGAAGGAATTACCACCTTCCATGATGAAATTTACGGAGATATTTCCGTAAACAATAATGAACTCGACGATATGATTTTGATTAAATCGGACGGATATCCGACTTATAATTTCGCAAATGTCGTAGACGATCATCTGATGGGAATTACGCATGTTGTAAGAGGAAATGAGTATCTGTCTTCATCTCCGAAATACAACAGACTCTATGATGCATTCGGATGGGAAGTTCCGGTTTATGTTCACTGTCCGTTAATTACCGATGAAAATCACCAGAAATTATCCAAGCGTTGCGGACATTCTTCCTACGAAGATTTACTGGAACAGGGATTCATCAATGAGGCTATTGTAAACTTCGTGGCACTTCTCGGATGGAGTCCCGCAGACAATCAGGAAATCAAATCCTTAGACGAACTGATTGCAAGCTTTGATTACCGCCATATGTCCAAATCGCCGGCCGTATTCGATTATACGAAATTAAAATGGATGAACGGAGAGTACTTAAAAGCCATGGATTCCGATAAATTCTATGAAATGGCTTTACCGTACATCAAAGAAGTGATTACAAAGGATCTGGATTTAAAGAAGATTTCTGACATGGTAAAAACCAGGATTGAGATTTTCCCGGACATTAAAGATCACATTGATTTCTTTGAAGAAATGCCGGAATACAGTTCCGATTTGTATATTCATAAAAAAATGAAAACCACAAAGGAATCCTCGCTTGAAGTATTAAAGGAAATCCGTCCCGTACTTGCGGATTTCAACGATTATACCAATGATTCTTTATATCAGTTACTTGTATCTTTTGCAGAACAGAAAGAAATCAAAAACGGAATGGTTTTATGGCCGATCCGTACCGCTTTATCCGGTAAGCCCATGACTCCCTGCGGAGCAACGGAGCTTCTGGAAGTACTCGGAAAGGAAGAGTCCCTTCGAAGAATCGACGGGGCGATTGAAAAATTATCGAATGAAAGCTGATTCAAATCAGCAAACCGCAATTACACTAGGGACCGGCCCTGCACTGATTTCGGCCGGCCCCGGAAGCGGAAAAACTTTTGTTCTCATCAGAAGAATCAGGTATCTGATAACTCATATCGGCATTCCGCCGGGAGAAATCCTCGTATTAACATTTTCAAAAGCCGCAGCAGAAGAGATGAAGCATCGTTTTCGTGCACTGATGCGGGAAGATTTTAACAAAACCGATATAAACCGGATCTATTTCGGAACATTTCATGCTTTATTCTATCGCATTCTTGTTTCATTCAATACGAATCGTAAATATACAATCCTTTCGGAAAAAGAAGAAATAAACCTTATGAAAGCCTCGTTAAAAAAATGCAAATGCAGACTTACCAACGATGAATTTGCATCGGAACTGATTGACGAATTAAGTTCCTTTAAAGCAAAGGATTATCCGATTCATAAATACACATCCAAACACCTGGATTCAGGGACTTTCAGACGGATTGTCCGGGAATATGAAAGGAGTAAGGAAGAATCGGATTATCTGGATTTTGATGATATTCTTACGAAAACCAGGGATTATCTTTATCGGAATCCGGAAGAATTAAAGAAAATTCAAAAACATTTTCAATATATCTTGATTGATGAATTTCAGGACATTAATCCGATTCAGTATGAAGTCATTTCCATGATTGCAGATGCTCACAGGAATATTTTTGCAGTAGGAGATGACGATCAGTCTATTTATGCCTTCCGGGGCGCGAATCCGGTAATTATGCAGGAATTTCTGAGAGATTACCCGGAATGTAAACACATTGTTTTGTCCGTCAATTACCGTTCCGGAAGCAATATTGTAAAGAAATCCGGGAAATTAATTAAGCATAACAAAAACAGGATTCCGAAAGAAATCGTTTCAGGGAATCATTTTGCAGGTACCGTTACTTTAAAACACTTCCGAAATGAAGAGTCGGAGTATCGGGAACTTGCAAAATCAATCTTAAAAGTTGACCGATCCGAATATCCGGATAGCGCTATTATGCTTAGAACGAATCGGATTCCTGTTACCATGCTTCTTGCATTATATGAAAACGGTATTCCTTTATTTTGCAGGGAAAATCCGAAAGAAAATGCAGGTCCGGTTAATATTAATACTTTAAAGGTAACCAATCAGGAATTGAAAGCGTTAAGAAACATGAATTTTCAAGATGAAAAAGGAATTCGGATTATTACCATGCATTCTTCAAAAGGGCTGGAATATCTGAATGTCTGGATTCCGGATGTGTACGAAGGAAATATTCCGATCCGGCAGGCGAAAACGGAAGATGAAATCGAAGAGGAGAGAAGACTTTTCTATGTAGCCGTTACAAGGGCGAAGAAATGTTTAACTATTTATGGGATGGGGCAAAACTTAAGTATTTCGAAATTAAAGAAGCATTTGTTAGAATATTTCGGTTTTTCGGAGCATAAAAAAACGGAACAGCATATGCTGTCCCGATTTTTCCGAGAAATTAAATAAATTTTATTGACCGTCATCATCCTCATCGGTAAGAAGTTCGTCATACTCTGTAGAATCAAGAAATTCTTCAAAAGCATCTGCAACGGCATCATAAACGTCATCATCCTCGATATACTTCAGTTCAGGTTCTGCTTCGACGTTTGCCTCGTCCTCAACATATTCATAGAACCAAACTTCGCCGAAAGATTCATCTTCTTCATCAACCATAGGGGTTAATGCGATATAGTCTTTCTCGTTTACGGTAAGAATGGTAAGAATAGCACAGGTTACGGAAGTACCGTCATCAAGTTCAAGTTCAACAGTGATGTCATCTTCGCTATTTTCCAGGTTCATGTTTTCGTCGTTAGCCATAATATCCTCCTATAAATTGGGGTTTCTGTCAAAGAAATACTGTTTATGACATTAAATTTATTATATCACGAAATAATCAAAAAACAAGGCGGTGGAAACAAGGATTTTCATTGAAAGAACGGCAGATTTATGGTAAAATTTTATGGCTAATGGATGAAAATCCGTTCGAAACGAATCGAAAGTCCGAAAGAAATGGTGAAAAGTTTGAATCAATTCCAAATTAAAAAAGGAAATACCTTTCCTTTGGGTGCCTCTTTAACAGATTGCGGCATTCAGTTTTCCATGGTCAATTCCAAAGATGAGGATGCCGGAATTGTTCTGATTAACAAGAAAAATCCAAAGGATAAAACCCGGATTCCTTTCCCGGAAGGATGCAGGATGGGCAATATTTCTTCCATGATTGTAAAAGATATTTCAAATGACGATTATGCCTATCGTTTCTTTGAAGGAGACACGGAATACGTCGATCCTTATTCCGGAAGAATTCTCGGAAATGAAGTATTCGGTGTAAAAGACGATTCGACTTACGAATTGTCTTCTGACCTTGATTTAAACGGTTTCGACTGGAAGGATGACCGAATTCTTTGTACGCCTTTTTCCGATTCGATTCTCTATCTTTTACATGTAAGAGGATTCACTAAGCATTCGTCCTCTAAAGTAGCGCATCCCGGAACATTCTTAGGAATCGTGGATAAAATTCCGCACTTAAAGAGTCTCGGAATTACCGCAGTAGAGCTGATGCCGTGTTACGAATTCGAAGAGTATCAGAAACCCGAAGATAAAAAGAAATCCCCAGATTATAATGCATTAACCGATGCGAATTCAAAGAAGGTAAATTTCTGGGGATATCAGAACGGCTTTTATTTTGCTCCGAAGGCATCTTATGCAGCAGGAGACGATGCATGCTTTGAAATGCGTACCTTCGTCAGGGAAATGCATAAAGCGGGCATCGAAGTCATTATGCAGTTGTATTTTCCGGACAATATCAAATCCGGTATGATTCAGGACGTCATCCGTCACTGGGTAATGAATTATCACATTGACGGGTTCCATTTAAAAGGCAATAAGATTCCGATTTCCCTACTTGCAACGGATCCGCTTTTTGCCAACACGAAATTGATGTATGACTACATTCCGGAGGATGAGATTTATTCTCTCGAAAGCAAGCCGAAATATAAGAACCTGTGCGTCTATTCCGACGAATACATGTATCAGATTCGCAAATTCCTAAAGGCCGATCCGGACATGCTTTCCGAATTTGTAAGACTGGAAAAACGAATTCCGGAACGTACGGCAATCGTCAATTTCATCACGAATTATTACGGCTTTACCTTAAATGATTTATATTCCTACGATACCAAGCATAACGAGGAAAACGGCGAAAACAACCGCGACGGCTGTAATTCGAATTATTCCTGGAACTGCGGAGCAGAAGGAAAAACGAAAAAGAAAAGCATTATTGCCCTGCGTATCAGGATGATGAAGAATGCGTTAATCACATTGCTTTTCGGTGCGGGAACACCGCTTCTTGTAGCCGGAGACGAATTCATGAATTCGCAGAACGGAAACAATAACGCATATTGCCAGGATAATGAAACCGGCTATGTGAACTGGAATACCACGAAGAGTGCCTTGGAATTCCTGGAATTTACTAAAGAAATGATTGCCTTCAGAAAGAGTAAGGCATTCCTGAATCTCTTTGACGAGCTTACCATGTCGGATCTTGCGCAGTGCGGTTTCCCGGATTTGTCCTTCCATCAGGAAGAAGCCTGGAAGGCGGATTTATCCGGAGATAAACATCATATCGGCGTGATGTTTACCGAGCTTGTGGATGTTGCCAAAGATAAGAAAAACGATAAAGACAGACGTAAAGTTTTAGGTACGAAATATGCAAGGCTTTATTACATTGCATTTAACATGCATTGGGAAGAGCGGAAATTTTCCATGCCGAATCTGATTAAGAAAGCAAAATGGAATCAGATTTATTCTTCCGGAGATGATGCCGTGAAATTCATGGACGGAAACAATTTAAGCTTTGACGTGCCGGCGCGTACGGTAGTGATTTTTGAAGCAAAATAAAAAGATATTTGAAACATAATAAAAAGTTATTTGAAAAAAATAAAGTATTAAACGAAAAGAGGAATTTTTAAAATGATTGGAGACAAGAAAGTATTATTCAGCGGAATGCAGGCAACGGGTTCTTTAACCCTCGGAAACTACCTGGGAGCATTAAAGAACTGGATTTCTTTAAGCGAGGAATATGAATGCTTTTATTCCGTTGTTGATTTACATTCCATTACGGTAAGACAGGATCCCGCGGAATTAAGAAAGAAAGCAAGAAACCTTTTGATGCTTTACATCGCGGCAGGTCTGGACCCGGAGAAAAACTGCATTTATTATCAGTCACATGCCAGCGCACACTGTGAACTTGCATGGATTCTCGACTGCTTTACCTATATGGGCGAATTAAACCGTATGACGCAGTTTAAGGACAAATCCGCAAAGCATGCGGACAATATCAATGCCGGACTTTTCACGTATCCCGTACTGATGGCTGCAGACATTCTTTTATATCAGGCAGATGTGGTTCCGGTAGGAAAGGACCAGTTGCAGCACTTAGAGCTTACAAGAGATATCGCAAACCGTTTCAATTCCATTTACGGAGATGTATTCACGATTCCGGAACCTTATCTCGGAAAAGCAGGAGCAAAGATTATGTCCTTACAGGATCCTCTTAAGAAAATGTCCAAATCCGATGAAAATCCGAATGCGAGCATTTATTTAACCGATGATAAGGATACCATTATCCGTAAATTCAAACGTGCGGTAACGGATTCCGAAAGTTCCATCCGATATGATTTCGATAATAAGCCCGGTGTATCGAACTTAATCGAAATTTACGGTGCGGTAACCAATAAGAGCTTTGAAGAAGTCGAGAAGGAATTCGAAGGAAAGGGATACGGAGACTTCAAACTTGCCGTAGGAGAGGCTGTTGCTGATATGCTTGAGCCTTTACACGTAAGATTTGCAGAGCTTTCCGCGGATAAGGCTTACATTGATTCGGTAATTAAGAATAACGGCGAAAAAGCTGATTATTTCTCACAGAAAACCCTTCGCAAAGTGCAGAAGAAAGTCGGCTTCCCTGAGAAAATAAGATAAACATCCGACCCTTTACAATACGGATGAAAATTTAGTTTCTTTTGTATAATTTAAGTTTTATCTTTGGGTGAATTCTATGAATAAAATGCTTACGGACCTTCAGGAGTTCGTTTACGAAATCAATAAAATCTATAAAGACAAGGTAGCATACAGATATCTTGTATCAGACAATATCGTGAATAAAACCTTTGCGGAACTTGCAAGGGATGTATTCGCGATGGCTACTTATTTCCAGGGGCTCGGAATGAGAGGAGACCGCATTGCAATTGTCGGCGGTACCTCATACCCCTGGATTGTTACCTTCCTTGCTTCCGCAGTCAGCGGAAATGTTGTCATTCCGATTGATAAGATGCTTCCGAAAGAGGAAATTCTTAATCTGATCAAAAGAGGAGGCGCCAAATTCATTTTCGTTTCCGAAGAATTCGAACCCTGGATGAAGGAAATCCGTGCGATTGATGACGAATTGAAGGACAGCCGGGAAGTATATTCATTTTCCGGTACGACGTATCGTGAAATGCTTCGTACGGAACGTAAGAAACTCACCAAGGTAAAACCCGATGATCCCTGTCTTTTACTGTTTACATCCGGTACCACGGGAACGGGAAAAGGTGTTTTGATTTCCCATAAGAATATCGTAAGTAACATCAATGAAATCTACCGCATGGGGTATGACAAGGAAGTTGGCGGAGAACCTGTTGTTATGTCGGTTCTGCCGATTTATCATACTTTTGAATTAACAGTCGGAAATCTGGGAATTCTCTATACGGGTACGACCATCTGTATTAACGACAAACTGGAAAATGTCGTTGAAAACTTAAAGCGGTTCAAACCCTCCGTTATGGTTGTGGTTCCGGCAATTGCTGAAATGATTTATAAAAAAATCATGGAAGCCGCACAAAGTTCCAAATACAAGAAGAAAGTCAATTTTGCAAAGCGCGTCGACAAAACGCTCGGCAAAGTAAATATTGATGCCAAAAGAACTTTATACAAAAAGATTTACGAAGCCTTCGGCGGTAATTTAACTACAATTGTAGTCGGAGGAAGCGCACTCAGACCTGAAATTGCAACTACTTTAAACAGCTTCGGATTCCATATCTATCAGGGATACGGCATGACGGAATGTGCTCCTTTAATTGCCGCAAACTATCCCGGATGCGACCGCATCGGGTCCGTCGGGAAACCCGTTTCCTACATGAATGTCAAAATCAAAAACGAAGAAATCCTGTTAAAAGGCGACGGCGTAATGATTTCTTATTATGACAATCCCGAAGAAAATGCACAGGCATTTGAAGGCGGCTGGTTTAAAACAGGAGATCTCGGTTATATCGACAACGAAGGATTCCTTTATATCACCGGACGTGCCAAGAATTTAATTATTCTGGATAACGGTAAAAATATCTATCCGGAAGAGATAGAAAGCTATATTATGAAAATCCCGTCCGTAAAGGATGCCTTTGTTTACGAGGATACCGGTAAAATTTCCGCACTTATTGTTCCGGAAAACATGAAGGAAAATACAATTCGTGCAATCAAAACCGGAATACGCGAATTAAACGAAAAAGTACCGGCATACAAAAGAGTGGTAGGATTATCTTTCCGTCCTTCGGACCTTCCGAAAACCACTACCTTAAAGACCAAACGAAACGAGGTCATGAAGTGGATTAAGGAAAAGAAAGAACAAAGAAAAGCCGAATATATAGCACCTGTAACCGCAGAACAGAAGCGTCTTTGCGAAGCAATGGAACAGGTTTTAAAGGTAAACCGTGTCGGTATCCGGGATGATTTCTTCGAATTCGGAGGAGATTCCCTGTCTGCGCTTGAATTTGCAACCATTATCGGTGTGCAGGCTCAGGATATCTATGAATTCCCGACTGTTGAAATGCTTGAAGAAATGCTTCTTAACGGTTCCACCGATGAAGTAAAAGAAGAAGAGAAGGTGGATGTAAATACCCTTCTTCGCAAGAATTCGAATTTGGTAGTCGATTCCGAACCACGTTATATTCTGCTTACCGGTGCAACGGGATTTTTAGGCGCTCATATTTTACGGGAGCTTTTAAATCGCGGGTTTAAAGTGGCCTGCCTTGTCCGGAATGTAGACAAACTCCGTCCGACATTGAAAGCATATTTCCCGAAGGAATACGAACATTTCTCCTATAAAACCATTAAGGGAGATATAGAATTGGAACATTTCGGTCTGACCGATTCCGAATACAAGATTCTTGCCAATACCATTGATATGGTATTCCATGTTGCTGCAAATGTGCATCATGCCGGTCATTACGAGGATTTTGAACGTTCCAACGTACTCGGAACGCAGCATGTGATTGATTTCTGTATGGATGCGGGTGCAATCCTGCAGCATACTTCAACGGCAAGCGTAAACGGTGCGGGAACCGTGCAGCAGAGCAAACCGAATGCCAAATTCGATGAATTCTGTCTGGATATCGGTCAGAATTATACCCAGAATGTATATATTCATTCCAAGTATAAATCTGAGGAACGTGTATTGATTGCAAGAGATAAAGGTCTTAAGGCAAATATTTTCCGTATCGGAAACTTAACCTGGCGCCGTTCGGACGGTATGTTCCAGAGAAATGCGGGAGATAACGGATTCTTAGAGCGACTGAAAGGTTTCTTAAAGCTTCGTATGTATTCGAATGAAATCGCCGAATATCCGATTGATTTCACGGCCGTGGACGAATGTGCGGAAGCATATGTTCTCCTTGCCTTAAATCATCACGTAAACAATATTTAGAATGTATTCAATCTGGAAGCGCTTTGCAAGAAGTTCATGCTGCATGCAAAACGTGTTCCGAAGGAAGTGTTCGAAAAGAGCTTAAAGGAACAGATTCAGGACAAGGAAATTATGGTGCTGTCATTTTATAATGCGATTGCATCTTCCTCGAAGAACATTCCGATGAGTAATGCGTATACGACTGCGGAGCTTGAGAAACTGGGCTTTAAGTGGAGTACGATTGGGTTGAGCTACCTAAAATTTATTAAGAATTTATAGTGATTACGGCTCACAGCGTGCCGGCACGGATTTCCTCGGGTCTCGTAGACGGTCGCGAAATATAATGCATAGAAAACGAAAGACTGAGTTCGCTCCGGTTCTAAAGAGCCCTCCTCGGAAACCTGTCCGGCACTTGCTCGAGGAAGGAAAACTTAAATAAAAAATAAACGCTAAAAACGTTAACCCGATTGTTTAAGGGGCGATAGATAATTAAATAAAACGAACAGTGATAAAGTATGAGAATAGGTATAGACGTAGGCTCCACCACGATAAAGTGCGTGGTGTTGGATGATGAAAATAAAATAATCCATAACAGTTACGAAAGACATTTCGCCATGATTACCGAAAAGACCAAAGAAGTCATGGAAGGGGTTATGGAGAAATTCGATATTAAAGAACCGGTATATTTATCGATTTCCGGTTCGGCAGGAATGGGTCTTGCGGAGAATGCAGGCATTCCGTTCGTGCAGGAAGTATATGCAACGAAGGTTGCAGTATCCAACCGTATTCCCGATACCGATGTGGTAATCGAGCTCGGCGGAGAAGATGCAAAAATCCTTTTCTTAAAGGGAAATCTGGAAGTCCGTATGAACGGAACGTGTGCCGGAGGAACCGGTGCATTTGCCGATCAGATGGCTTCTTTAATGAATATTACCGGTGATGACATGAATGAACTGGCAACGCATTCCGAAAAAGTTTATTCGATTGCATCACGTTGCGGAGTATTTGCAAAAACCGATATACAGCCTCTTTTAAACCAGGGCGCAAAGAAAGAAGATATTTCCGCAAGTATTTTTAAAGCAATTGTCAATCAGACGATTACGGGACTTGCACAGGGACATCCGATTGAAGGAAATATCGTATACTTAGGCGGTCCTTTGACATTTATGTCATATCTTCGCGACAGTTTTGACGAGGCGCTTCATTTAAAGGGAACCTTACCGGAAGATTCCCTTCTTTTTGTGGCTTTGGGTGCCGCATACTATGCGAACGAGCCGATTGATTTAAAAGAAGCACTTGAAAAAATCGGAGAGAAAAAAGAGTTCTCCGTGGAAAGTGCATTAGAGCCTTTGTTTAAAGACGAAGACGAATATAAAGTTTTCTGTGAGCGTCATGCAAAGGATACGGTGCGTCACCGTGATTCTTTTGATCTGTCGGAAGACGTATTCTTAGGAATCGATTCCGGTTCCACAACCTTAAAGCTTGTATTAATCGACAAAGAAGGAAATATCCTGTATGACCGTTATACATCGAATCAGGGACGCCCGATTGATGTCGTTGTGGAATTATTAAAAGAAATGTATGAAAAATATCCCGATTTGGTTGTAAAGCGTGCCGCAGTTACCGGATACGGTGAAGAAATGATGAAATCTGCGCTTGGAATCGATCTTGGAATAGTCGAAACGGTAGCGCATTTTACGGCTGCGAAATTCTTCCTGCCGGATGTGGAATTCATTATCGATATCGGCGGACAGGATATGAAATGTTTTAAAATTGTAAACGGTGCCATCGATAACATCTTCTTAAACGAAGCATGTTCTTCCGGCTGCGGTTCATTTTTACAGACCTTTGCAGGTTCACTCGGATATGAAATAGCCGACTTTGCAAAGATCGGTTTGTTCGGTCAGAATCCCGTGGATTTGGGCTCCAGATGTACCGTATTCATGAATTCGAGCGTGAAGCAGGCGCAGAAAGAGGGCGTATCCGTTGAGGATATTTCCGCAGGTCTTTCAATTTCCGTTGTGAAAAATGCACTCTATAAAGTGATCCGTGTTCATACGGCAAAAGAACTCGGCGAAAAAATCGTGGTACAGGGCGGTACATTCTTAAATGATGCAGTTCTCCGTGCATTTGAAAAAGAACTCGGCGTTAATGTTATCCGTCCTGATATCGCCGGTATGATGGGTGCTTATGGTGCTGCGTTGTATGCAAGTCATGTGAAATCTTCATATAATACAGATTCTGCCGAAAACGCCGGAGAAAATACCGATGGTACAAAGCGGGCCGGATTGATCTCCAAAGAAGAACTGGATGCTTTCACATATGAGACGAAGAGTATTAACTGCAACGGATGTAACAATCACTGTAATTTGACGGTAAATACCTTCCCCGGCGGGCGTAAGTTCATCGGCGGAAACAAGTGTGAAAAGCCCGTTACGAAGAAATCTTCGGATGATTCCCATAATCTGTACGAATACAAACTGGAGTATTTCAGAAAGACATTAGAACATCAGCCGGAGAATCCGAAGGGAACCATCGGTCTGCCGTTAGCTTTAAACATGTATGAAATGCTGCCTTTCTGGCATGCACTTTTTACGTCTCTTGACTACAGGGTAGAGATTTCCGGATTTTCCAACAGAAAGATGTATATCAAAGGTCAGGGAACCATTCCTTCCGATACGGTATGTTTCCCTGCAAAAATGGTTCACGGACATATTATTGAACTGATAGAGAAGGAAGTGGATGCAATTTTCTTCCCCTGCCTTACCTTTAATTTCAACGAAAAACGCGGCGAGAATCATTATAACTGTGCGGTAATCGCAGGTTACCCCGAAGTCATCGGTGCCAATATCCGTGATTTCGGCAAATGCAAATATATCTGTGAATATTTAGGACCGCATAATAAGAAGCATTTCAAGAAGAGCATGTGGGAACTGATGAATAAGTATTTTGAACCGGTTTCCAAGGCGGAAGTTTATTCTGCATGCGATGTGGCATATGCGGCATATGAGCTTTACGTAAATGAAATCCGTAACAAAGCATTGCAGATTATCGAAGAATGCAGAATGCAGGGCAAGAAGATCGTATGCCTTGCCGGAAGACCGTATCATACGGATCCGGAAATCAATCACGGCATTCACAAGCTGATTGCGCAGCTCGGATTCGGCGTTATATCCGAAGATTCCGTAAGCTACTACATGAAAAAGATTACTTTAAATCTTCGTAACCAGTGGACCTATCATGCAAGATTATTCTCTGCAGCGGCTTATGTATCACGTCAGCCCGATATGTATTTAGTCCATCTGGTATCCTTCGGATGCGGTCTGGATGCAATTACAACGGATGAAGTAAGAAGCATTTTAGAGAGCGAAGGAAAGCTTTATACCCAGATTAAAATCGATGAAGTAACGAACCTTGGTGCCGTAAAAATCCGTTTAAGAAGCCTGATTGCCGCAATTGCACAGGCCGAGAACGAGGTGGAATCATGAAAACCACTCTGAAACATTATAAAAAAAGAGTTGAATATTCGCTTAAAATGAAGCGGGAGAAATATACCATTCTGATTCCGGAAATGGCACCCCTTCATTTCCGCTTAATTAAGCCGATTCTGGCCCGTGACGGATACAATACCGACCTGATGGGTTATGAAGGCCCGGAAGTGCTTAAAAAGGGCTTGCAGTACGTTCATAACGATATCTGTTATCCCTGCCTTTTAATTACCGGACAGATGCTTACGGCAATGGAATCCGGAAAATACGATCCCGATAAGGTTGCCATGATGATTACCCAATCCGGTGGCGGCTGCAGGGATTCAAACTATATCAATTTAATGCGTAAAGCCTTTGCAAAAGCCGGTTATCCACAGGTGCCTTTTCTTTCGGCTAATACCTGGTTTATGGAATATAACGGCGGTGTACTGATGCGGATTTCCACCCTGTTTATGGCTGTTGCGGGTATGGTTTACGGGGATTTTCTGATGATACTCGGAAACCAGGTAAGACCATATGAAGTAAACAAAGGCGAAACCGATGCATTAATCGATAAATGGATTGAATTCTTAATCAAAGAATTCGAACACGGGAGAGGATACTCCAAGAAAGCCATGCGCAAGAATCTTCACGCAATGGGCGAAGAATTTATAAAGATTGAAAAGACCGATGAAAAGAAGGTCAAGGTCGCAATAGTCGGCGAGCTGTTCTTAAAATATTCCGTTCCGGGAAATAACCATCTGGAAGAATTCTTAGCGGAACAGAACTGCGAAGTGTATATGCCCAGCATGCTTGGATTCGGTGTTTATAAAACGAACGGTGCACTGGAAGAATTAAAGAAATTCGGCGGAAAACCATGGAAAAGGATAATCATGGAAATTGTCATGAAATGGTATTTCGGTATCGAAGACCTTTTGATTTCCGCGATAGAGGAATTTCCGCAGTTTACTGCACCGGAACGTGTAACCGACCTTGTTCACAGAGCGGAAGGCATTATCGACCGGGCAAACAGCATGGGAGAGGGCTGGTATGTAGCGGCGGAAGTATTGGAATTCGCGGAACACGGCTATGAAAACGTGGTTTGCGTTCAGCCGTTCGGGTGTCTTCCCTGCCATGTAGCAGTAAAGGGAGTATTAAACAAAGTACGTCAGGTAAATCCCAAAGTCAATGCCGTGGATATCGAATATGATCCCGGTGCCACAAAGGTTAATCAGGAAAACAGAATTAAGCTGATGCTTGCGGTGGCGAGAGAGAACTTGGAGAAAGAATAGAAAAGAGCACCCCGATTGGGATGCTCTTAATTTTTTAATAAACTTTAGCGAGTGCGACATTATTATTTGGATTTAACCTGCTTCCAGAGATCGGAATATTTCTGATCACCTTCAGCACCGAGATAATGATAGGTTTCAAGTCCTTCATACTGGGAAAGATCCGGGAATGCAATCGGTGAATTCCTGATTTCATCATCCTCGATTAATTCCCTTGCAGCCACATTCGGAGTGGAGTAGGTAATGAAATCAAAGTTCTTTAATGCAATTTCCGGTTTGCACATATAATTGATAAATGCTTCTGCATTTTCTTTATTCTGCGCATTCTTCGGAATTACCCAGCAGTCAATCCATACATTGGTTCCTTCCTTCGGAATTACATATTCCAGATCGGAATTTTCACGCTGCGTATAAATTGCTTCACCGGAATAAATAACACCGATAGCAGCTTCGTTTCCGATCATCTTATCACGAACCTGGTCAACAACATATGCCTGGACCAGCGGCTTTTGCTCTATTAAGAGATTCTTTGCAGCTTCAAGTTCCGTATCATCAAGCGTGTTCATGGAATGTCCCTGTAATTTCAATGCAACCATGAATGCATCACGAACGGAATTCTGCATGAGAATGTCACCCTTGTATTTTTCGTCCCAGAGAACGGACCAGGAATCAATCGGCTCATCCACTTTGGTCTTGTTATAAAGAATTCCGACGGTTCCCCAGCAGTAGGGTACAGCATAATGATTCATGGGATCGAATTCACGGGCGGATTCCATATACTGTTCACCGATATTGGAAATGTTCGGAACATTGTCAAAATTGATTTCCTGTAAGAGATCGTTGTCAATCATCTTCTGGATCATGTAATCGGAAGGGCAGAGTACATCGTAAGTTACGGCTCCGGCTTCAACCTTCGGATACATAATTTCATTGGTTTCATACTCATCATAAATAACCTTGATTCCGGTTTCTTCCGTAAAAGAATCCAGTACGTCGGGATCAATGTATTCACCCCAGTTGTAAACATATACTTCCTTTTTGGAACTTCCTGTTGTTCCGGTTCCGGTACAACCGCAAAGAAGCGGAAGAATTGTGCATGCACAGGTTACAACTGCGACAGCGATTTTCAAGTTTTTCTTTTTCAAATTCGTTTCCTCCTGAAATAAAACTCCCTTTTAAAAGGATTTAAAACATACCCGTTCATTATACTTGATAACGGCATATTTTAAAACAATTATTTTGCTTTTTTCTTTTTTCCGGCTGCGGGAAGTGTATTAATCAGGATTAAAAGCACTAAAACCGAGATAAAGATGAGTGTGGACAATGCATACATTTTCGGATCGATTCCTTTTTTCAACTGTGCATACACTTTGGTGGAAATGGTATCTACTCCGGCGCCTTTCGTAAAGTGCGTAATGATAAAATCGTCAAGCGACATTGTGAATGCCATTAAAAAGCCCGATAGTACACCCGGCCAGATGTCCGGAAGAATTACTTTGAAAAATGCATAAACCGGAGTGGCACCGAGGTCGAGAGCGGCTTCGTAATTGGAAGGATTCATATTCTTGATTCTCGGCATTACACTTAAGATTACGTAAGAGATATTAAACGTGATATGCGCAAGCAGTATTGAAACAAAGCCGAATTTAAACCGGAAGAAGATGAATAAAAGCATTAATGAAATACCGGTCACGATATCGGCATTCAGCATCGGAATATTTGTAACGCCGAGCATCGTTGACTTCGCGAGTGTTCCCATTTTATTCATTGCAAGAGCGGCAATTGTTCCGATGATACATGCAACAAGTGCGGAAATAAATGCAATTAAAAGGGTATTGATAAGCGCCTGCATAATAATATGGTCGCCGAATAATTTTACATACCAATCGAACGTAAAGCCGCCCCATTTTGCTCTGGATTTGGACTTATTAAAGCTAAGTACAATCAAAACCACCATCGGAGCGTAGAGAAATACGAAAATCAATGCCGAATAAAGTATTTTGAGCGCTTTTTTCATATCGCATTTCCCTCCCCTTCTTTATCGAAAATCGAAGTAATAACCATGCTGATTACAATAAATACCATAAGCACGATTGATAATCCGGAACCTAAATTCCAGTTGGAATTCTGTGTAAATTCCTGTTCTATAACGTTACCGATTAAAAGAATTTTGCTGCCGCCCAACATTTCGGATACAACGAAGGTTGTAAGAGAAGGAACAAATACCATTGTAATTCCGGAAATAATTCCGGGAACGGAAAGCGGAAGGGTAATCTTAAGCAATGCCTGAAAATAATTTGCACCCAAATCTCTTGCAGCATTTAAGACGTTCTGGTCGATTTTGCTGATCACGTTATAAAGCGGCAGAATCATAAACGGCAGGAAGTTATAAATCATACCGAATACGATTGCGGCCGGCGTATTGATGATATGTAAGGTCGGAAGATGAAAAAAGCTTAACACGTTATTGATGATGCCGTCATTTTCCAGTAATGTCTGCCATGCAAGCGTACGAAGCAGGAAATTCATCCACATCGGAAGGATAAAAATAAACACAATCAAATGCTCATTCTTGTTTTTTATGGATGCAAGAATGAGAGCAAGAGGGTATGCCAGAAGGATGCAGATTACGGTTGAAATCAAAGCCAGAATTAATGCAATATAAAGGCTTTTGAGATGAACCGGATCTGTAATGGCCATAACATTTGAAAATGTAAATTTCCCGTTTATATCCGTTAAGCCATAGTAAAAAACCATCAACAGCGGAATGATGATAAATGCTATCGCCCATAAAACATACGGAACGGAAAGGAATTTAACAAATTTATTATTCTTCAATGGGAGCAGCCTCCTCGTCTTCACTTTCCGGTTTATTCATAATCTGAATATTAAAAGGATCGATATTAATGCCGACTTTCTGACCTACGGGGAAGAGGGAAGTGGAATGAACAAGCCATTCATAACCGTTTGCCATAACTTCCATTTCATAATGAACCCCTTTAAAAATCAAATGCGTAACAACTCCCTGAATCCGCCCGGTTTCTTTCCAGCTGTCTGAATCTAAGCTTGTTCCGGAAGAAGTAACGTCAAAATCGTCGGGGAGCGTAATCAGTTCCACATCTTCGGGACGGATGACCGCATCGACAGGTTTGTTTTCGCCGAAATCTTTATCCACGCAGGGGAATTTCACGCCGAGAATTTCCACCAGCTCGTCACGGATCATGGTAGAAGAGATAATGTTGGAATCCCCGATAAAGTCAGCAACAAAGGCATTTTCAGGTTCATTGTAAATCATTTCCGGAGTGCCGATCTGCTGGATATACCCCTGGTTCATTACGACAATCGTATCGGACATGGTCAGAGCTTCTTCCTGATCATGCGTTACGTATACGAAGGTAATTCCCAGTTCTTTTTTTAGACGGATCAGTTCATACTGCATGTCCTGACGAAGCTTTAAATCAAGTGCACCCAAAGGCTCGTCGAGCAGAAGGACTTTAGGCTCATTAACAATAGCACGGGCAATGGCAATACGCTGTTTCTGACCGCCGGATAAAGAATCCGGATATCTGGAACCGTAATCCTCCAGGTTTACAAGCTTTAAGGCATATTTAATCTTGTCATCAATGTAGGATTTCGATTTCTTTTTAATCTTTAAACCAAATGCAATATTTTCCGCAATTGTCATGTGTGTAAAAAGAGCATACTGCTGGAATACGGTATTTAACTGCCTTTTGTTCGGAGCCAGCTTCGTAATGTCTTCGCCGTCAAAAATGACCTTGCCGATATCGGGCGTTTCGAATCCGCCGATGATACGAAGAGTAGTGGTTTTTCCGCAGCCTGAAGGACCGAGTAATGTTAAGAACTCATTCTCGCGGATATATAGGTTCATTTCGTCCAGTACAAGATTGCTGCCGAACGACTTGGAAATATTCTGTAAATCAATCAGGTGTTTGCTCATTTCTTAATCCTTTTAGAGTTTTTTACATTGAAATGGTTAATATTGTTTCGGTTTTTTCTACTTAATTATATATAAAAAAACAAACTGATAAAATTATACAGGGTATGGGCGCAAAGTCAATGTGCTTTTCAAAGAAACATAATTTATTTTACAAAGGATTCTGTTTGTGTTAACATATATAAGTATTTTTGCGTCTTTTTGTATTTTAAAACGTTACAAATTAACGAAAAAGGAGCAAATCCGATGGCAGATAACCAGAACAAAACCAAATTTGTAGCTTATGTTTCCACGTATACCTCCAAGGATAAACGCGGAATAACGATATATGATGTAGACAATGAGACCGGTGTATTTACCGAAAAAGGAAAGGTTGCGATTTCCAATTCATCTTATCTTACCTGTTCCCATAACCGGAAATACCTGTATTCCATTACGGATTTCGGTGTAAAAGGATTTCGGATTTTGGAAGACGGTCTTTTGGAAGAGATTAATGAAGCTTCCATTAACGGAATGCGTGGATGCTATTTATCTGTCGATTACAAGGATAAATTCATTTTTGTTTCCGGTTATCACGACGGTAAATTAACCGTACTTCGCTTAAACGATGACGGAAGCATCGGTGAAATCACGGAAGAGATTTATTTCAAAGGCTTAGGCGATGTCATGGAGCGTAATTTCACGCCTCATGTAACATGTGCGAAAATGTCCAGAGACAACCGTTTCCTTTTTGCAACCGACAGCGGCATGAATCATACCTATGTGTATGAATTAAATCATGAAAAAGGAACATTAAGACAAATCGACATCATCCGAAGCGAAATGAATGCAGGTCCCAGACATTTAATTACATCCGCAAACGGCAAATTTATTTATATCGTCAACGAGCTTGCCAATACGATTGATGTATTTTCCTATACACTTGTAAGCGAGCATGATCCGGAGTTTGAAAAGATTCAGACCATCTCTACATTAAACGAATATCATGCAAGCAAGAGTATTTCCTGTACTCTGAAATTATCTGCAGACAGGGAGCACATTGTTGCAACCAATGCCGGTGACAACTCGGTTTGCATTTTCAAAAGAAATAACGAGACCGGAGAGCTTTCCAGAGTTTTATGCCTGCCGATCAGCGGTTCGTATCCGAAGGATGCGCTTTTGTATCCGGATAACAAGCATTTGGTAAGTTTAAACCATGAGTCCGGAACCATGACATTCTTTGCATGCGATATGGAAAAAGGCTTGATTTTCATGTCTTCCAAGGAGATTAAAATCGAGCATCCCAACTGCATTATTTTTGTTCCGGTGTAAATATGAACGGTGAATTTAAAATTTTAACAAAAGAAGGCGCTGCCAAGAGAGGCACGTTTGAAACCGTTCACGGCACCATTCAGACTCCCGTATTCATGAATGTCGGTACGGTAGCGGCAATTAAAGGTGCGGTTTCCACGGAAGATTTGGAACGGATCGGTACGCAGGTACAGTTATCGAATACCTATCACCTGCATGTTCGTCCCGGCGATGAAATCGTAAAAAAAATGGGCGGCCTGCACAAATTCATGTCCTGGAACAAACCGATTCTGACAGACTCCGGCGGATTTCAGGTATTCTCCCTGGCGGGATTAAGGAAGATTAAAGAAGAAGGTGTTACCTTCCAGTCGCATATAGACGGGCATAAAATCTTCATGGGACCGGAAGAAAGCATGCAGATTCAGTCCAATTTAGCATCCACGATTGCCATGGCATTTGATGAATGTCCTCCGAGCAAAGCGGAGCGAAGTTATGTGGAACAGTCAGTCGCAAGAACAACCAGATGGCTTGAACGCTGCAAGGTCAAGATGGATGAGTTAAACCAAAGAGACGATACCATCAATAAAGACCAGCTTTTATTCGGAATCAACCAGGGCGCGGTCTATGCGGATATCCGTATCGAGCACGCGAAACGAATCAGTGAACTGGACCTTCCCGGATATGCAATCGGCGGTCTTGCGGTCGGTGAAACCCATGCGGAAATGTACGATATGCTTGAAAAAACCGTTCCGTATCTGCCGGACAACAAGCCGGTATACCTGATGGGTGTAGGAACTCCCGCAAATATTTTGGAAGGTATTGAACGAGGTATTGATTTCTTCGACTGCGTGTATCCTTCGAGAAATGCAAGACATGCGCATTTATATACAAATTTCGGCAAGATTAATTTACTGAATGCCAGATATGAAACGGATGAAAATCCGATCGAGCCCGGATGCGCATGCCCCACATGCCAAAGATATTCCAGAAGCTATATCAGGCATCTTTTAAAAGCGAAAGAAATGCTCGGCATGCGATTATGCGTACTTCATAATCTGTATTTCTACAACAAAATGATGGAAGAGGCACGAAAAGCACTGGATGCAGGCTGTTTTTCAGATTATAAGAAAAAGAAATTAGCCGGAATGGAAGAGCAGGAATAGTCTTTTACGCAAAATATTATTTTGGAAGCAATTATAAAAATAAAAGATAAATGGTGAGAGCCACCAAAAGGAGAAAAAGTTATGTTTGATTTATTACTTACCGAGTCCGGAGGATTCTTAAGCGGAATCTTCGGAAAGTATGCAGGAGTTGCAACCACTGTTCTTTATGTTGTTGCATTTCTTGCAGTTATGTATTTCTTAATGATTCGTCCTTCCCAGAAGGAGCAGAAGAAACAGGCGGCCATGAAGGATTCCATGGAGGTCGGCGATTATATCGTAACCACCAGCGGATTTTACGGACAGATCATTGATATCGATGATGAAGATGTTGTTGTGGAATTCGGAAATAACAAAAACTGCCGTATCCCGATGAAGAAAGAAGCGATTGCTTCCCTTGAGAAGAAGAATCAGGAAAGCTAATTTAAGGAGAACACATGAAAGGTGCAATTCGTAACACATTTATAGCAATATTGGGGGCTGTTATAATCTGCGTTGCTTTATATGGATGCGTTGCAATCTACTATACAGGCGGCTTCGCATATGGTACCGTCATCAACGGATCCGATATAACCGGCATGAGCATCGAGGAAGCGAACTCTGTTCTCGTCGCAAAGACGACCTATGAAAGTATCGATATCATCGATAAAAACGGGGACGATTATATTGTCGACATGAACACCATTGCGTATAAAACGGATTTTACCAATGCACTTAATGAGTATAAGGAAACACATCCGTTGATTGCATGGGGTAAAAATTTCATCGGCAGCGAAGAAGTGAATCTGGAACCGGAAGTTACTTTTGATTCCGGGTTACTTGAAATGCAGCTTCAGAATGCTCCGTTCATGTCAGCAAGCCCTTTATACAGCGAAGACAATAAAATCGAAATCATTTTAACCGACGATGCCGGTTATCAGATTCAGGACAGTACTAAGGATATGCTTCACCCCGACATTGTATTAAGTGCGGTATCCGATGCCATCTACAGGAAAGCAGTCAGCTGCAACCTTGTCGAAGCGGGCTGTTATGAATCCAAAGAAAATCCCGAACTGGAAAATCAGGTTCACACGTTATATGAAAAGATCAGCGATTTTCAGTCCTTTAAGCTGACCTATGAAATGGGACTGACCGAAGAAGTGGTTGATTCCACAATCACATCTTCCTGGATCGCACTTGACGAAAACAATAATTTCTTAACCGACGAAAACGGTAACCTTGTATTGGATGAATCCGCAGTACGTAATTATGTAGGAAGCCTTGCGGAGAAATACGATACCAAGAACCATGACAGAGAATTCGTTTCCACAAGCGGAAAGACCATTCACTTTAAAGAGTCTCAGGTTCTGTACGGAACAACGCTTGATCAGGATGCGGAAACCAAGGCACTTCTTGCGGATCTGAAAAGCGGCGAAACCGATATCAGAAGAGAGCCGAAGTACATTTCCAAGGCTTTCGCCCAGGGTGCGGATGATGTAGGAAATACCTATATCGAAATCAATTTAACCGAACAGCATCTTTATTATTATAAAAACGGCGAAGTCTTCTTAGAGTCCGATTTCGTATCCGGAAATATGGCAAGAGGAACCTCAACACCCCAGCTTTTTGCATATGTAAGAAATAAAGCGACCAACGTTACCCTTCGTGGTGTTGACTATGAAAGCTTCGTATACTACTGGATGGGAATCTGGCGCGGATACGGAATGCATGATGCTACCTGGAGAGGTAAATTCGGCGGAAACATTTATAAAACCAACGGATCCCATGGTTGTGTCAACCTTCCTTTAAACTTTATCAAACAGTTCTATCCGGAAGTGGAAGTCGGAACTCCGTTAATTATGTTCTACGAGCCTGAAGCCACTCAGGAAGAGACCGAGAAGGCCGAAAGAGAACGTGACGAAGCGAGAGCCCGTGCGGATGCCGCAGAAGCAAGAAGGGCGCAGCAAAAGGCAGAAGCAGAAGCAGCCGCTGCAGCACAGGCCGCATTAGAGCAGGCAGCTTTGGAAGCGCTCCGGCAGCAACAGCTGGAGAACGGCGAAGTACCCGCTCCGGAACCGGCTCCCGTTGAAACGCCCGAGAATACCGAATAATAGTTCTTTGTAAGCCTGAATTCTTAATGTTTTTTACAAAATGAAATTACAATTAAGAATTTATTTTCGGCTTGACGTTGCACGGACACAAGAATAAAATAATAATCGTGCGTGAAGTACTTTGTTAATTATTTATCAAATAATACTTATATAATTTTCACTGGATTAAAGGAGGAAATAAAATGTCCAGAGTTTACAACTTTTCCGCAGGTCCCGCTGTTTTACCTGAAGAAGTATTAAAAGAAGCAGCAGAAGAAATGTTAGATTACCAGGGAAGCGGACAGTCCGTTATGGAAATGTCCCACAGATCCAAGGTATATGACAAAATCATTAAAGATGCGGAAGCAGATTTAAGAGAGTTGATGAACATTCCCGATAACTACAAAGTATTGTTCTTACAGGGTGGTGCATCACAGTTCTTCGCAGAAGTTCCCATGAACATGATGAAGAACAAGAAAGCCGGATATATTTTAACCGGTCAGTGGGCTAAAAAAGCATTTGCAGAAGCAAAAATCTACGGCGAAGCAGTCGAACTTGCATCCTCTGCAGACAAGACTTTCTCCTATATTCCGGATTGTTCCGATCTTCCTATTACGGATGATATGGACTATGTATATATTTGCGAAAACAACACCATTTACGGTACAAAGTACAAAACTTTACCGAACACCAAGGGTAAGGACCTGGTAGCAGACGTATCTTCCTGCTTCTTATCAGAGCCTGTTGATGTTTCCAAGTATGCCGTAATCTACGGTGGTGTTCAGAAAAATGTCGGTCCTGCCGGTTGCGTGATCGCAATCATTCGTGAAGACTTAATCACCGATGATGTTCTTCCCGGAACTCCGACCATGTTAAAGTGGAAGACCCAGGCTGACAACGATTCTTTATACAACACACCTCCCTGCTACACCATTTATATCTGCGGTAAGGTATTCAAATGGTTAAAGAAGAACGGCGGACTTCAGGCTATGAAGGAAATCAACGAGAAGAAAGCAAAGATTCTTTATGATTTCTTGGACGAGTCCAAGCTCTTCATGGGTACCGTTGTAAAAGAAGACCGTTCCTTAATGAACGTACCTTTCGTATGCCGCATTGATGATGCTGAAAAGAAGGCAGAAGTTGAAGCGAAGTTCATTAAAGAAGCTACCGAAGCAGGCTTCGTAAACTTAAAGGGACACAGAACCGTAGGCGGTATGAGAGCAAGTATTTACAATGCAATGCCGATCGAAGGTGTAGAAAAACTTGTTGATTTTATGAAGAAATTTGAAAAGGAGAATATGTAATGTTTCAGTATCATTGCTTAAATCCCATTGCACAGGTGGGCTTAGATAATTTTGGTGACAACTATGCAAAAACAGATGACGTAAATGCAGCAGAAGGAATCCTTGTAAGATCCGCAGTTATGCATGACATGGAGTTTTCCGACAAGCTTCTTTGCGTAGCAAGAGCGGGTGCAGGTGTTAACAATATTCCTCTTGATACTCTTGCAGAGAAAGGTGTTGTTGTATTCAATACACCCGGTGCAAATGCTAACGGTGTTAAGGAACTTGTAATCGCAGGTATGCTTCTTGCAAGCCGTGATGTGGTAGGCGGTATCGAATGGGTAAAAGAGAATGCTGCCGATGAAAATATCGCAAAGACTGCTGAGAAAGCAAAGAAAGCTTTTGCAGGAACCGAAATCGAAGGCAAAAAGCTCGGTGTTATCGGTCTCGGCGCAATCGGTGTTAAGGTTGCAAATGCAGCAAAATCCTTAGGTATGACCGTATACGGATATGATCCTTATCTTTCCGTAAATGCAGCATGGCACTTAAGCCGTGATATCATCCATGTTAAATCCCTGGATGAGATTTATGAAAACTGCGATTTCATCACCATTCACGTTCCCGCACTGGATTCCACCAAGGGAATGATCAATAAAGAAGCCATCGACAAGATGAAAGACGGCGTTATTCTTTTAAACTTTGCACGTGACGTACTGATGAACGAAGCAGATGTCATTGAAGCAATCAAAGCAGGAAAGGTACGTAAATACGTTTCCGACTTTGCCAATCCTACAACAGCAGGTCAGGATGGCTGTATCGTAATTCCTCACCTTGGCGCTTCCACGGAAGAGTCCGAAGACAACTGCGCTAAGAATGCAGTAAAGGAAATGGTTGATTATCTTGAGAACGGAAATATTCTGAACTCCGTTAACTATCCGAACTGCGATATGGGAATTTGCACGAAAGCAGGCCGTGTAGCGATTTTCCACAAGAATATTGCAAACATGATTTCCAAATTCACCGCATTATTTGGTGAAAAAGGAACTAACATCTCCGATATGACCAACAAGTCCAAAGGAGATTATGCTTACACCATGCTGGATGTAGAAGATGAAGTTACGGATGAAATCGTAAATGCACTTGCTTCCATCGAAGGTGTTATCCGTGTCAGAAAAGTAAAATAATTCTTACTTTCCGAAAAGCCTTTAAAATCAATAGTCTTAAAACATATAACCCCCTTGATAATAGGTATCAGGGGGGTTATAATATTATGGGTAAAAAAGTAAGATTAAGAGAGGATTTTTTGAAATTTTCGGAGAATTTTTCATCCTAAGTTTAAGAAATTACGCTTCTTTGGTTCCGGATTTGGTGGAACCGGTTCTGTCGGTTTCCGTAAAAGGAGTATTGTACCTTCTGAATGCAGTTTTCGGAAACCGGGTGGATTATCCGTATTTCTACTATGCGCCGGTCTTTATAATCGTTCTTTGCTTCGGCATTTTTCTGATCGGTAAATTATTCTCTTCCTTCGGTTTTTCCAAATCTGTGGCAATGATTCTTTACAGCAGACTGGAAATCATCCTTTCTTTCATACTGATTTTTGTCCGTTCTTACTTGAATTACAAAGGAGCGGATTACCTGTACCGAACTGAATATGAATATAGGCTGTCAGGCAGGGAGAAAAGCGAATATTTACTGTATTTCTTATGTGTTTACGGGCTGACGCTTATCTTTACGGCATTATCCCTGATCGCATGGTATTTCGTTTCCTGCTTTTGGTTTGCGGCAATGGGGTATCAGCAGAATTTTCTGCAGTATCCGTTCATGTCATTCTTCGGTGAAACAGTAAGAACGTTATTGTATTTCGCATCGCTTTGCATCAGTATTTTTGTTCCGATTTATGCATTCCCGATTTGGGGAATCATGGTAACGTTCACGATTCTTTTGTATCCGCAATGCAACCGGATGCTCGAGTATTTTTATTTCCAGGACATCATTACCTTCCGGTATATGATTCTTGACCACGGAAAAGAAAAGGCTCACCACGGACGGATGTACATCCCGAAATACTTAAAGGATATGTATCCGAATCAGGATGTATGCGTGGCTTTTATCATACAGAAAGAAAAATTCCCTGAATTTAAGTTGCGTCGCTATGACAAGGTTTTTGCAACGCTTCGGGATGAAAATCTTGTATTATACCAAAAACAGTTTTTAAAGAACAAATACCGTGAAATCATTGTACCGAAAAGCGAGTTCTTTTATATCGTGGGACACGAGAATTTCGCTTTATTTACGATAGACGGTCCGAAAGAAGAAATCGTACACCTGTTTAAACGCCCGAAAAAAGATTTCTGCATTTATATCTCCCTGGCCTGTGAGACCGGTTTCCGGGAGATTTCAGACCAGCTTAATGCAATCGATTATGATGCATTATCCGGTGAATTGATCAGGAATAAGAAATTATATTAATCAACTTGGAGGAATATCATGGCAGTAATAAAACCGTTTCGGGGAATCCGCCCCAAAAAGGGATTGGAATCCCAGGTAGCAGCACTTCCTTATGATGTTTACAGCAGTGAGGAAGCAAGAGAGGTTGTAAAGGGTCAGCCTTATTCATTCTTAAATATCGACCGTGCGGAAACCCAGTTTCCCGTAGGAACCGATCCTTACAGCGATGAAGTATACGATAAGGCGAAAGAAATGTTCTGGAATCAGGTTGCGGAAGGAATCTATGTTACAGAAAACACTCCCGTATATTATGTCTATGAACTGATTATGGACGGACGTTCCCAGACAGGGCTTGTGGCATGTGCTTCCATCGATGATTATCAGAATGAAATCATCAAAAAGCATGAGAATACCAGAGCGGACAAGGAGATTGACCGGATCCGTCATGTCGGCACCATGGAAGCCCAGACGGGTCCGATTTTCCTGGCATATCGTTTTGATCCGGCAATTGATGCCGAAATCAACAAAGCTAAAGCGAATGCACCTTTATATGATTTTGTCGCAGATGACGGAATTACACATAAGGCATGGATTATTTCCGATGCAGATTCCATCCGTGTAATTCAGGATGCTTTTGAAAAGATGAACGACATCTATATTGCAGACGGCCATCACAGATGTGCATCTGCCGTGAAAGTAGGATTAAAGAAGCGTGAAGAGAATCCCGGATATACCGGAGAAGAGGAATTCAACTTCTTTTTATCCGTATTATTCCCGGACGAACAGCTCATGATTATGGATTATAACCGTGTGGTAAAGGATTTAGGAGAATATTCCGAAGAATCCTTTATGGATGCGTTAAAGGAAATCTTTGATATCGAACCAATTGGAACAGAACCGAAAAAGCCCGCTTCCAAGGGTGAAATTGCAATGTTTATTTCCGAGAAATGGTATCTTTTGAAAGTAAAGGATGCGTATAAGAGCAATGATCCGATTAAGGGACTGGACGTTTCAATTCTTCAGGATTATGTTTTAAGTCCCATGCTTCATATCGACGATCCGAAGACCGACAAGCGCATTGATTTTGTCGGTGGAATCCGCGGTTATGCAGAACTTGAAAGAAGAGTGCATAAAGACTGTAAGGTTGCATTCGGCATGTATCCGACTTCCATCGGAGAGCTTTTTGCAGTTGCGGATGCACACCTTCTTATGCCGCCGAAGTCGACATGGTTCGAGCCGAAATTACGAAGCGGATTATTTATACACTCAATTAAGGCTTAACTGCTGCGTGAAAAATGAAACCAAAATAAGTTACCGGAAAGGAAACGACATCCATGAACAAAAAACAGTATGCCCTTATGAACTGGGAAGAAATTGAATCCATCGTCTATGCGGACTGTGCAAAGCCGTCTTCCGTATTAGGACTTCATACGCGCAAATCCGAAAAGATTCTGCAGGCATTTTTTCCGGAAGCATCGAAGGTTTATGTGAATTTATACAATGCCAAAACGAAAAGAAACAAAAAAGTCGAAATGGAGCTCGTGGATGAAGCAGGTTTCTTTGCCGCATTCTTAACGAAAGATACTTTCGATTCCTACACTTACACGATTGAATATGCGAATGCGGAAAAGAAGAATGTTTATGATCCGTATTCCTTCCATGCAACCGTGGAAGATAAGGCAATCGCATCCATTAAGCGCGGAACAAATGAAGTCTGTGCGGAATTACTCGGTACGAAAAAAACAAAAATTGACGGCGTGGACGGAATTTTGTTTGCCGTATACGCTCCAAAAGCCCAGAAAGTCAGCATTCTTGCGGATTTTAACAATTTCAAGGAAGGTTCCCACTTAATGGAAAAAAACGAAAGCACCGGTGTGTTTACCTTGTTTGTACCGGGTGCGGAAGAAGGATGCGAATATCGTTATTCCATCAAAGGCCGCGGATTAAAGGATGTTGAGAAAGCCGATCCGTTTGCTTTATGCCAGAATAAAAACAATTCCGTTATTTATATTCCGAACAATGTTGCCGAAAAGAAAGCTGCAAAGAATGTCGGATTAAAGTCCGCGACACACCTTTATGAAGTGGATTTATTCTCCCTTTTGGATGAAAAAACAGAGAACTGTCTTGATTTACTGCCCGTGCTTATTAAGCACTGTAAGGAATATTCCTATACAGGTCTTCATTTGATGGGTATCTACGAGCCGTTGGAAGATGCCAATGACAGAATGCATATTCTCGGTATCTATGCGGTATCCAAGAAACTCGGCGGACCTTTGATTTTGAAAGAGTTCGTGGATAAACTTCACGAAGCAGGTTTATCCGTATCCGTGGATTTCCCGGTTTCCTATTTCGCAGGAGGGGAAGCAGGTCTTCATTTCTTTGACGGAGAAGCTTTGTTTGAATCTCCTGATGAAAGAGTTATGTATCAGCCGGGATTCGGCGGATTTGCATTTGATTTCTCGAACGGTTTTGTACAGAGTTATCTGATTTCCGCAGCATTATACTTAATCGAAAATTATCATTTGGACGGATATCGTATTCCGGACCTTGCGGCTCTTCTTTATCTGGATTATGGAAAGCGTCAGGGTGAGTGGATTCCGAACGAATACGGCGGAAATTTAAATCTTGCCGGGGTACGTTTCTTAAAGAAGTTAAATACGAAGGTTGCAAAGAAATTCCCGCATGTATTTAAAATTGCATCTTCGGACGGTGTACTTGAAAATGTAACGTTAAAGAGCGGAAAAGACTCCTTATTGTTTGATTATATTTTAAATACCGGTTTTGAACTCGGTGTAACATCTTATCTGCAGAACGATCCGTTCTACAGAAACGAGCATTATTATGAATTCGCAGATTTAATTAATTATGCTTTTCATGAAGAATTTATCTTACCGTTTTCCTATAAGGCATCTTCCAGAGACTATGTTTCGATGTTAATGAGAATGCCCGGAACCATAGAAGATAAGATAAAGAATGTAGTTCTTGCCAATGCATTCTTAACCGTATTCCCCGGAAAGAAATTAAACTTTATGGGAACCGATAATTTCTGTGAAGAAGCTTATTTTGCGAATCCTTATGCTACATCCTTAAAAGAAGCCAGAATCTTTATCCGTAAGATTCAGTGCATTAAGGATTTATATGCAATGTATGAAGCAAAGGATTTATATCATCCGGAAGCTGAGAAACCTGCAAACTTCACGTTAATTAAATCGGACGATCCTACGGATAATGTGCTGATTTTCCAAAGAACCGATACAGACAATAAGAATACCGAATTTATCATTTTCAATTTCTCCAATCATGCAATTGAGAAATATTCCTTCGGGCTTCCGAAAGAAGGGAAAATCAAGGAAATCTTTACTACGGATGATGAGAAATACACCGATAACGGTCTGATCAACAAAAATGCAATTGCGACAAAGGAAATTCCGATGGACGGCTTTATGCAGTCTGCAACCGTTTGCATTCCTGCAATGAGCATGCAGATTTTCTCCTATCGTCCGTTTACGGAGAAAGAACTTGAACAAATTGCAAAGAAGAAATATCAGGAAAAAGTACGTTACGTAGAAGCAAAGAAAAAAGAAATCGAAGAAGAGAAGAACCGCATTATTACGGAAGCTAAGAAAAATGCAAAATAGGGAAATATCCTTGCGCTTTTTTCCCGAAACGGATATAATAACACGTGGTCAAAGGATTGACTCGCCGGAATAGCTCAGTCGGTAGAGCACTTCACTCGTAATGAAGGGGTCGTCAGTTCGAGTCTGATTTCCGGCTGTAAAAACCATACCACGTGCGGTATGGTTTTTCTTATTTTTATTTTTAAGGAGATACACTATGGCAGACCTTTGGGGCGGAAGATTTACAAAAGCGACAGATCAGGATGTGTTTGATTTCAATGCATCCATAAGCTTTGATGAAAGATTATATAAGCATGATATTATCGGTTCCATTGCACATGTGAAAATGCTCGGCAAACAGGGTATTATCCCGAAAGAAGAAGCCGCTTTAATCAAAAAAGGATTAAAAGGGATTCTCCTTGATCTCGAAAACGGTACTCTGGAAATTACACCCGATCATGAAGATATTCACAGTTTTGTGGAAGCTACCCTGATTGACAGAATCGGAGATGCCGGAAAGAAACTTCATACCGGAAGAAGCCGTAACGATCAGGTTGCACTTGATATGAAGTTATATACCAGAGATGAAATCGATATGATTTCCGATCTGCTTCATGAACTGGAATGTACGCTTCTTGATATCATCAGGGAGAATACGGAAACCTATATGCCGGGATTTACGCATCTTCAGAAAGCCCAGCCGGTTACTTTATCACATTACATGGCAGCCTATATGGAAATGTTTTTACGTGACAGTGCAAGACTTATCGATATCCGTAAGCGCATGAATGTATGCCCTTTAGGCGCAGGAGCTTTGGCAGGTACCACATATCCTTTAAATCGTGAAATGGTAGCGCGTGATCTTGGTTTTGATTCGGCCACCTTTAATTCCATGGATTCCGTATCCGACAGGGATTATTTAATTGAATTATTGTCTGCATTATCCACAATCATGATGCATTTAAGCCGTTTTTCAGAGGAAATGATTATCTGGAATTCCAATGAATACAGGTTTGTGGAAATGGATGATGCATTTTCCACCGGCAGTTCCATTATGCCGCAGAAAAAGAATCCCGATATTGCAGAACTGGTACGTGGCAAGACCGGAAGGGTATACGGTGATTTAATGTCCCTTCTAACCACGATGAAAGGTCTTCCCCTTGCTTATAACAAGGATATGCAGGAGGATAAGGAAGTTGCGTTTGATGCATTCGATACGGTAAAAAATTGTCTCCATTTATTTACGGGCATGTTAAAGACCATCACATTCCATAAAGACATTATGGAAAAAAGTGCCATGATGGGCTTTACCAATGCAACCGATGCGGCTGATTATCTGGTGAAAAAAGGAATGCCGTTCCGCGATGCGCATTCGGTGATCGGAAGTCTTGTTCTTAAATGCATCGAGAAGAACTGTGCAATAGAGGATTTGAACATTGAAGAATTAAAGGAAATCTGCCCGGCCTTTGATGAGGACATATATGAGGCGATTTCATTAAAGACATGTGTAAACAGAAGACTTACGAAGGGCGCCCCTTCCGAAAGTGCAGTGAACGAAGCAATCAGGAGATATGAAAAAATCCTTGAATTAAATGCTTGACATTTGCATGTCTTTGTACTATTTTAATAAGAATTTATAATGTATGGGTTGTTTACGAAAGTAAAGTACGAAAAGGAGTACGATTATGAGTGAGAAATTAAGAGTCGGAATTTTAGGTGCAACGGGAATGGTGGGACAGAGATTTATCTCTCTCCTTGAAAATCACCCCTGGTTTGAGGTTGTTACGGTAGCTGCAAGCCCGAGAAGTGCCGGAAAAACATATGAAGAGGCAGTA
>CADANR010000019.1 GCA_902789265.1 uncultured Lachnospiraceae bacterium
GAGATTGAATACAATGAAGTGAAGCTTACCAAGGCGCAGATGATCGAGGATCTCGATTATCTTTTTGATGTTACCGTGAATACATCGCTTCACAAAGATCTTGCAGAGCAGTACTACGGCGTGGATTACGACGAAATCTACGAGACCTATAAGGAACGCATCGAAAACTGCAAAGATGAATACGAGTTTGTTTCCACCATGATTTCACTGGATCAGAAACTTCCCGGAGGTCATAATTTCATGTTTCCTCCGCTGGAAAAGCTGATGGACAATTTTGAGATGACGGAGTTTTTCGATGACGAAACCAGAAGCATCAACTATGCACTGTGCAGGCAGTTCGAAGAGAACATGGCCGGGTATAATGAGAAGGGCATTATAGCAGTTTACTATGACGGCGACTATATTTTTAAGGACGCTGTTTACTGCGATTACGAGACCATCGACGGGCTTGCAAACACGAGACTTGTTTCTTTAAACGGAAAGCCGGTGAGCGAAGTGGTAAAGGAACTCGACGTAATGGAACCGTGGCATTACGATTCCGTTCATGATATGGTATGCCCGATGAAGCTGATTTTTAACGAAAGCGTCGGGGAAAAATATGAGGCCGTAATTGAGCGCGAAGACGGAACCACTTTTACGACAGAACTCTATAATTCAGCGGAGTACAATCTGGCTTTCCGGTATCGCTCGAGAATTTACAAGGATCGTTTCGATACGTCAAACAATCCCGTGACGAGCAGTTTGCATTATTCCGTTGAGGCGGACAAGGACAGAAAACTGGTCTACATCCGCTGCTGGGAATGCATTGCCGAGGAACAGAAACAGCTTGAGGCGGATTTAAAGAAGGCACTTGAAGAGACGGATCCCGATACCGTTATCATTGATTTTCGCGGAAATGTCGGAGGTAGTTTTCCGTACGTTACCAGTTGCCTGCTCCCGTTAGTGCTTGATCACGATGCCGGAGACAAGTATCCTGTTGTCATGCCGAATTCCGAGTACATCAGTAAGTTTTCAGATAACCGGTATTACCGCGCCCTTAGGAAACTGAAGATAGGGCAGGACAGGATTACTTACAAAGAGCCTTTTACAGTAAAAGGAAAAGCAAAGAAACATTATAATGTGATTGCGCTGGTTGATCATGACACATTTTCGACCGGGGATATTTTTGCAAATATCGTCAAGCAGGACGGCATTCCGGTCATCGGCCAGAATACAGGCGGCGAGGGCATTGCCGGAATCATTCTGGGTGACTATCTGCCGAACAGTAAGCTGCAGTTTTCGTTCAATGTAAGCATGAGTGAGTATCTGCCGGCGGACAGCTATGTAGGTGTTGAGCCGGACTATGTGGCTAATCACGACTGGGAAGTTGAGAAGAAACGCAGGGCTCTTTTTGGTGACGAATCAAAGGAGGTTTACGGCACCATTGAAAATCGTCTGAAGTGGGATCCGTATTTTCAAAAAGCGATGGAGTTGATAAATGAATAAAAAAATGCTTTATTAAGGAGAAGAATTTGGCTTCAGGTTTTATAAAAGTAAAAAACATTTTCTTTAAAATTTTCGGAAAGGCAAGATGGTTTGTGCTTGCCATGGCAATATGCTATTCTGCTTACCTGATTCTGGTTGTTATGCAATACAGCATTCTGGATACTAAGGCGCAAGGCGGGGCATATTACACACCTCATTATATAGAAAAAGCCACCGTGAATTCCGAAGGCTTTATCTCTGTTTACGATTACTCCCTCGACAGGCCGACCATCGCTTTGAAGAACCCGGAAACCGGTGAGCAGAAATGTTTCGACGACTGTCATCGTCTGGTAGGCGGTCTGTTCAACGAATACGAATTCAAGGATATAATAGCCGGCGAAGGAGATACCTTTTACGCACTGATTTATACCCAGACGTATCGTACGGAATACATCCTGGAAGAAAAGATTATTTCTTTTAAGACCGATTTAAACGGATATGAGGAAATCTGTTCTTTTTATCATGAGGACGGCTCGGAACGCACGGATATGGCATACGGCGGGTTAAGGTTCGAAGACGGAACCTTAAACTTTTCCTATACGGATTACAAAAAAGCGATTCTTTACAGCTTCGACACTAAATCCGGAACACTTTCCGAAAGCCGGGAGTATGTTACGGATGAGAACGGGACCTATACTTTTTCGGTGCTCCCGCTTGGAGGACTGAAGGACGAATTTGTATTCCTTAGAAGCAACGGAAAGGCATACCGGATTTCCTTTGATGAACCAATCGGGGAAGAGTGGTTTTCTTTCGGAGAAGGTATGGAGAATCCGACTCCCTCATATATTGAGCGCCTCGGAGAGGACGATTATGTTATTACGGCAGATTCTGCTGTTTTATATAAGCTGAATGGGGATAAAATGGAAGAAGTAACGGATGCGGCAGTTTTTTTGGAGAATCCGCTTGTCGTGGCTTCGAATCTGGATCAGTATGGCGGAAAGCTTCTTGTTACCACAACGGACGGTTGTATTTATTATGAAAATGGAAACATAGAAGTGCTTGATCTTGCATCAAAGTGTAAACCCGGATACCAGATCAAGAAATTGGCGGAGTATATTTTACGGGCAATTTCTGTAATATCGGCAATCTGTCTTGTCATTAACCTGATTATCCGAAAGAAGACCATTCTTTATAAGCATTTAATCAGCGTGCTTCCCATTATCGCCATACTGATTATCGTGGTAGCAAATTTTACGTACAAAAGAGGTCAGCAGGAACAGTTTGAAGATGTATCCGATCAGGCTTCGGCAATTTGCGAGATTGCGGCTGCAAGATTTTCGGGTGAAAACTTTACGGATTTAACGAGCCTTGGGGAGCATTCGGGAGAAGCATCCGTGAGGATTCGACAAAAATTGCTTCAGTTAACTTCGAACCATAAAAATGAGTGGAGCCAGGCATTTGAATTTTTGGTAGTCACCGTAAATAAGGATGGAAAAATTATTCCTCTTTCTTCCGATACGGAGCTGATTGCACCGCTTACAAAAACCACCGGCTTCGAGGGAGAACAGTTAAAAACACTGAAGGACGGAGAAATTTTAACGAAGCAAAGCATCTACAGTGAAATCAGCAGCAAAGCATTAAGCGAGGTTTATGCAATCGGAAAAATTGACAACGAAACACCGGATTTGTATCTGTTGGTGAAAGCGGACAACAAGGGGCTCTGGTTTAGTCATACTTCCTCACAGTTTCTTACAATGATTTTTGTCGGTCTGATTTATCTGGTGCTTGCCTTTATCATTCTCTTAAATGCCGTAAACGTTACCAGAGGAATCAAGAAGGCGTCAAAGACCGTTAACCGGATTGCAGAGGGAGATTTGAGCGCAAGAGCGAATTTCAAAGCAACGGACGAACTCGGTGATATCTGCGCCCAGGTGGACGGTATGGCGGGAAGCCTGCAGGCGATGTTTGAAGAAAAAGACAGAACGGAGAAGTTTTACTATAAATTCGTTCCGGAACAATTTCGGAAATTCCTGGATAAAGAAAACTTTACGGATTTGCAGCTTGGAGATGCAAAGAGCAGGGAACTGACCATTCTTTTCTGTGATATACGCTCCTTTTCAATCAATTCCGAAATCATGACGGCAAAGGAAAACTTTGAATTTATCAACAAGGTTTACGGTGTTGCCGGACCGATTGTCAGAAATCATAACGGATTTGTAGATAAATATATCGGTGATGCAGTCATGGCCTTATTTGAAAATGCGGACGATGCCCTGCGATGCGGCATTGAAATGCAACGGGAGATTGTCGGAAACAAAAAGATGGCCGAATCACTCGGAGTCAGCGGAATCAATATCGGAATCGGTATTCATTCCGGTATGGCGATGATCGGAATTGTCGGGGAAGAGGAGCGTCTTTCCGGAACGGTCATCTCCGATACGGTGAATTTAAGTTCCAGGCTGGAATCCTTAACCAAGCAGTTTAAAACAGGCATTCTCGTATCGAAGGACACGGTAGACCGCTTATCCGATACGGAAGAATACAATCTTCGTTATCTGGGCATATTACAGGTTGCGGGCGTAAACGAAGTAAAGGGCGTTTACGAAGTACTGGACTGTCTGCCGGAGAATATAAAAAGTGAAAGGCAGTCCCACAGGGAGAAACTTCGTGAAGCAATCCGCCTCTTCCACCTTGGAGAGAGAAAAGAATCCGTAAGTCTTCTTTCCGAAATAAACAGCGATAAGGAAACGGACGGAGTCATAGCAATGTACCGGGAATACATTGAGGGGTTACCGGAAGAAGAGCAGGGAAATGTATTCCGTTTTACGAGGAAATGATGTTGTATTTAACGAAGAGCAGAGAAAAGAATTTTCGTATGACGGAAGTTTCAGAGAGCCTATAGTTAAAAGACAAATTTATATTTCATCTCTTCTTTAAGAAGAATGATAATCGGAATTCCAAAACAGATTGGAAAAATCGCAGTATTTAATACTACACTGAAAGCGAAAGCTATGGCATTGACATCAGGGTAGTTTATCGCAACTGCCGGAGTAATAATAACGGCTTCCAGAAGCGCTGCTATTTCGATTTTTTCACGAAGTGTCAGAAGAATAACAAGAAGTACTACTACCGTCATGGACAGGGTAAAGGCTCCTGTTGAGACGTCAAAATAATTAAGTCCCGTAATGTATAAAAGATTGTAAACAATATTTAACAGGGAAAGTCCTAAGACATTAAGAAGCATTTTCCATTTTTTGACTCATAAACCTGATTATATCAGAATTTTATAAATGGTATACAATAAAACATTTACGATACCGCGAAGATATGTTGAAACGGATTATTTCTTATACGGGATAAAGATTTTAACTACCGTACCGCCTTCTTCTCCGGGAGTTATGGTAAGGGTTCCGTCACATAAAAGGGTAAGACGTTCACGGATGTTATTAAGAGCAATATGCGGCTCCCTGTCATCTTTTTCATACTCCTGATTTTCCGGGAAACCGGGACCGGTATCACTTACGGTGATTTCGCTTCCCGAACCGACTTCGCGTGTGGAGATGGTAATGTGAAGCGGATTAAGTTCCGGATCGACGCCGTATTTTACGGAATTTTCCACAATGGGCTGGAGTGTCAGGGGTGGGATGCGGAAAGCTGTGTAGGGGATGTCGAAATCCACAAAGAGATTTCCTTCGAATCTGGTTTTTTCAATTTCAAGATAGGTGCGGACATGTGACAGCTCCTCGGAAAAAGGAATGGTTCCGCGTTTTGCGACGGCGGAAAAATTTTTACGAAGATAATTGGTGAAATCATCAATTGTCTTCATTGCTTTTTGGGGGTCCTGTTCACAAAGATAATAAATACTGGTCATGGTATTGTAGATGAAATGCGGGCGCATCTGAAGGACCAGAATACTTGCCTGGGCCTCTAAGTTTTCTTCGCGCTGTTTCATATACTGGTCCAGCTGGTCGTTTAAAATAAACATAAAAAGGATCATGGCCGAGACGGAAGTTCCGATTACAACCAGCATCAGACCGTAAAATTTCATCTGGACCAGCATGCATGCCAAAGGAATCAGCAGATAACAATAGAAAGCCGCCTTTTGCTTTTTATTTAAGAACTTTCTGAAGCGAATTAAAGATATGAAATTGACAACCATCATAATTGCCGGAACCAGCAAAAGAAGCGGATACATCGGTCCTCGGTGGTACAGGTTGTCTTCTGTAATATAATAAATATTGTTCGTAAACTGTGTAAAAATCAGTATGATTGTATATACGAAAAGGAGCAGGGTATTCACATAGAATTCCGGCTGTCTGATTGCTTTTTTATGGCTGCTTTGCAGTATATATACAGTAAGAAGGGGAAGCAGAAAAGCCGAAAAAAGGGATTCAAAGAACAGAAATATTCTGGTAAATACGGCAAGATTATCACCGGGAATATAGAAGAAAATCTGTTCCAGCAAATCCGCGGTAATATAAGCAGTCATAACGCTGAAAAAGATTTTAAAAAAAAGTTTGCTTTGCCGGCTAATATAAGTTGTGGTAAAAGAAAGAAACAGGCTCATGATTGCCACGGTCAGACCGACGGCGGCAAATCCGTAATTGACTAAATCGATGATGGTAATCATATTACTTTATTGTACCTCCCAAGGAAAAAGCCGGAGAAATTCTGGAAAGCTGCTGTTTTACGGCATCTTCGGAGATCGGTTTTAATAAAAATCCGCGTGCTCCCGTATCCCATGCATCTAAAGAATAATCTGCATATGCCGTTAAAAAGATTACTTGGGTTCTTTGGTTGATTGCAAGTAATTCACGGCAGAGATCAAGGCCGTTTTTCTTCCCCATTTCGATATCCAGAAATGCAAGCGTAACGGTATTGTTTCTTGCAAATTCAAGCGCTTCGGAAGGTTTGGTAAAGCCTTTTACGTTTGCATTCGGAAGTATTCTTTTTAAGACGGGAAGTCCGCCTGTCAGAACGATTCGTTCATCATCCACCATAATGACATTAATAACGGTTTCTTCCTGTTTCATAACATCCAAAAGATAGGAAGGCTCCACTCCTAAAACTTTTGAAATATTTACTATCATGGAGGTATCCGGCATACGTCGTCCGGTTTCCCAGTTTGCACATGTGGAACGATCCACATACAGCATATCCGCAAACTGCTGTTGTGAAAGCCCTTTTTCCGTTCTTAAGTATTTGATTGTTTCACCGAGTGAATTCATCTTGCCTTTGCATCCTTTGTGTCAGAAAAATATATGATTTATCAGCATTATAGATTTTATCATACATTTCATTTCAAAACACGCTTATGTTTGAATTTTATTGAATTTAGACTATAATAAAATGAAGGGTAAATATAGTTATTTTGCCGATTTTATGAAATACAGAGGACTACGGATATGATAAAAAAAACCAGTCGTAAAATAGTTACGAAATCATTTCTTTCCTGTCTGCTTTGTCTGATTATGGTTCTTTCTTTATGCGGATGCAAAAAGCAAGGCGGGAATACAGTAAATGATCCGACAAACACGGAGAAACTGATTGAGGAAATGGTAGTGGATTACGCATCCTACGGAGCGGAAGCGGATGATAAAGTAAACAGTCTTTTAGCAGAGTTATCCGCGTCGGATCCGGATTCCGGAAAAAGATGGGAAAAGATTATGGATTTGTGGCGTTCTCCCAATCTCGGACAACCGTTAAATTATGACATTTTGCCGGACGGATTACCGGATACGGATGAGCTTTGCATTGTAGTACTCGGTTTTCAGTTAAATCCTGACGGGAGTATGAAGGATGAACTGATTGAGCGTTTGACGGTGGCACTTAACAGTGCGGAAAAATATCCGAATGCCTATATCGTTTGTACCGGAGGCGGCACGGCAGCAGAGAACGAATCCGCAACGGAAGCCGGGGAGATGGCCAAATGGCTTGAAGAGAACGGAATAGAAAAGAACAGGATTATTGTAGAAGACCGGTCGCTTACCACAGCACAGAATGCTATTTTTACATACGATATCCTGACATCCGGTTACCCGTCGGTAAAGAGTCTTGTAATTGTATCGAGCGATTATCATATTGAAACAGGGGAGCTTTTGTTCAGTTCCGAGGCGATACTACGTGCAGGTTCTCCGGATTATGAAGAAATTAAAGTGATTTCCAATGCAGCCTGGAAAGCACCGTCCGGAACGCTTTCCACCATGTTCCAGGCAGGAGCACTGATAGAACTATCCGGTGACGTTGAAACAGCTTTTAATATTTATTATGACAATTATGATATTCATGACCTACCACCACTTAAGTAAAAAAATACATTTTATGTTAAAACAAATTTCATTATTTGCGCTTGTCGGATTACTGTTATGTTCTGCGGGCTGTAATAAAAAAGCGCAGACTTCCGGTGAAACGGGTTACAGGGATGAAGATCTTATCATAACAAGCGATCAATATGATCTTCCTGCAACTCTCTGTATTCCGGATGGGGAAGGACCGTTTCCTGCGGTCGTGATGCTGCACGGCACGGGTTCGAATCGTAATGAAGCCGGCAACGGATATGTTTATGCTTCGCATGAACTTGCTTCAAAGTATCGGATTGCTTCCGTTCATATTGATTTTCCGGGAAGTGATTTAAGTGATGCAGATAGTACACTCTACGAGTATGATTCCGCGGCAAAGGCAGCAGCGGACGCTGCAGATTATCTTGCGGGGCTTGAGAATATTAGGAGTGATTCCGTCGGAGTTATGGGGTGGAGTCAGGGAGGCACAATTGCACTCCTTGCAGCCGGAAGATATCCGGACCGCTTTAAATCCGTTGTAACATGGTCCGGTGCCCCGGATTTAATGAAAGTCGGATTGTTTTCCGAAGAGGATTTGGAAGAAGCCTTGGAAAAGGGATACTTCCTGATGAATTTTGATTTCAGGGACAGCGTGAAAACCAGCCTTAACTGGTGCGAAGACGTTATGGGTACGGATGTTTTGGACGAGTTTGAGGACGGTTATAAAGGTCCGGTTCTTGCGATTGCAGGAACAGCAGATACCACGGTTGATCCCGCGCAAAGCGAAGACATTGTGGATGCCAGTGATAACGGGAAATCAAGATTGATTCTGGTCGAAGGAATGGATCACACACTCAATATTTTTTCGGAAGAAGATAAGCATACTTTGTATAAAGTAATTGATGAAACCGGAAATTTCTTTACGGATACTTTAAAATAAACTGAGTGAGTATCCTTGATATATCTTTTGTAAGAAGAGGTTCGCAGCAGTATGGAGTTTATGACCAAAAAACAAATCAGAAACGCAGTCGCTTCGATGATTGTTTATCCGATTCTTTTTGCGCTATGCATTGTCTTTGTATTTTTACGCGGACTGGGCAATTTGCAGGATACCTATATTATCAACATCAGTATGGATTTATTCGGGATGTTGATGGGGTATGTACTTTATATCTGCTGCCTTTTTGATGTGGAAAAATCGGAATCGGATTTAAAGAATTATTTCTATCTGCTAAACGTTACGTACTTAACGCTTTTTCTGGATGCATGTTCCTGGCTTGTGGACGGGGTTCCCGAGCTTCGTATCGCCAATATCGTTGACAATACCCTGTATTTCGCATGTTCTCCGATTCAGGCCTATTTCTTCTGGCTTTATTTATCTTCCTTCATGAAAATCGAAATAAAGAAATACCGCAGTGTAAATATTATGATGAACGTCGGTCTGGCGGTTGCGCTTTTAAGCAGAGCCGTTAATATTTTTACCGGACATTATTTCACAATCGGTTCTGACGGTGTCTATCACAGAAGCATGTTCTTTCCGATTTCGATAATCTACGTTTCTGCCACACTGATTGCAGTTTCGACAATTGTAATCAAAGAACGGAAACGCTTTAAAAGATTCCAGCTGGTGGTTCTGGCTGCATATGTTCTGGCACCGTTGTCTGCCAGCTTTTTTACCGCATTTGTATACGGTCTTTCCGTTGCCCCTGCAGTCGTGATGCTGACAATGCTTTTGATTTACTGTGCTCTCAATATTTCACAGGGAAGGGAAAAGGCCGTGGCGGACAGGGACTTATCCGTTGCATCTTCTATTCAGGAAAATATCCTTCCGCGGATTTTTCCGTTCATGCCGGAAAGAGAAGAATTTGACGTATATGCATCCATGACGGCTGCAAAGGAGGTCGGCGGAGATTTCTATGATTTCTTTTTAATCGATGACAATCATCTTGCACTTGTCATGGCGGATGTTTCCGGTAAAGGTATTCCGGCAGCGCTCTTTATGATGGTTTCCAGAACCATGATTAAGAATTATGCACTGACCGGACAATACTCCCCGGCTAAAATTCTGGAACATGTTAATGAACAGATTTGCGAAGGAAATTCCGCCGGACTTTTTGTCACGGTCTGGCTTGCGGTAATCTCTCTTTCAACCGGAAAAGGGATGGCCGCGAATGCGGGGCATGAGCATCCGGCACTTCGAAGAAACGGCGGAGATTTTTCGCTGGTAAAATATAAGCATTCCATTGCGGTTGCCACGATGGAAGGAACGAAATTTAAGGAGCATGAATTCCAGCTTCACCCGGGCGATACACTCTTTGTTTATACGGACGGTGTTGCCGAGGCGACGAATGCCGATTCAGAACAGTTCGGAGAGGAAAGAATGCTTGCGGCATTAAATAAGAATCCGGATGCTACTCCGAGAGAACTGTTATGGAATGTTATGGGTGAAATTAACGGGTTTGTGAACGGTGCAAAACAGTTTGATGATATTACAATGCTTTCCATGAAATACTACGGAACGGAAGGAAAAACCGAATAACGGAAGAAAGGAAAACACGTAAAACAGTTCTGAAGTAAAGTGGCAGGGCAGTAAAAGGAGAATTTATTATGGGAATTAAAACAAAATTGGAAAACGGAAAACTGATTATTTTTCCGGAAGGTCGTATTGATACGACGAATGCCATGGAAATCGAAAAAGAAATGTTTGGTCTTGCATATGAACATGAGAATACACCGATTGAAGTGGATGCGGAGAAACTTGAGTATATTTCCAGCTCGGGACTGCGTGTTTTAATGAAATTACTCCGGATGAAAAAAGATAAAATTATAATCCGTAATGTTTCATCGGATGTCTATAAAATTTTTGAAGTGACGGGATTTACGGAATTGTTTCATATACGGAAAGATTAAAAGGACGGGAAAGAGATACGCGGAATGAAATTCGGAAAAAGATACCTGTCAATGTTTATCTGCATATTGCTGCTTTTCGGGCTGATGTGCGGCTGCACAAATGAAAATACTGCCGATTACCCGGAAAGCAGCATTGTGGTTTTTCCAAACAATATGGATAATTCAGAAAAACCAGGTGACATGATTGAAAGTAATTCGAATACAAGTGAATTAAAAACAAGCGAATTAAATACAAATGATTTGAATTCAAGTGAAATACAGTCAGTTCAGGCTTCTGACAGAGTGAATGAAATCGTAAACAATATGACATTGGAAGAAAAAGCGGGACAGATGATGCTTCCCTCTTTTCGTAAATGGCAGGACTTAAGAACTGAGGAAGCAAAGGCATTAATTGCTTCCGGAAAATGGCCGGAAAAGACGAATATCACGGAATTAAACGATGATATCAGACAGTGCATTGAAAGAAATCACTTCGGGGGAATTATTCTTTTTGAGGAAAATCTGCAGAATGCGGAACAGACATATCGTCTGATTAAAGATTTGCAGAGAACGAATCAAAAGGAAAGCGCTATTCCTTTTTTTATCGCAACGGATCAGGAAGGCGGACATATCAGCCGTCTCGGGTTCGGTACCACCGGAGTCGGAAACATGGCATTAGCTGCCACGGGAGACGTGAATGCAGCTAAGGAAATGGCTTCGGTACACGGAAATGAATTAAAAGTTCTCGGTATTAACGTTGATTTTGCACCGGTAATGGATATGAACACGAACCCGTCTAACCCGGTGATCGGAGTGCGTTCCTTTTCCGATGATCCGGATATCGCATCGGGATTCGGTGTTGCATTCATGGAAGGTTTAAGTGAAACAAACACTGTTTCAACCCTGAAACATTTTCCGGGGCACGGAGATACCGATACGGACAGTCATACCGGTTTTCCGCTTATCGAAAAAACATATGATGAACTGAAAAAATCTGAGCTTGTTCCTTTTCAGACTGCCATAGATAACGGTGCGGAGATGATTATGACCGCACATATTCAGTTCCCGAAGATTGATAATAAAACTTATGTCTCCACTTCAACAGGGGAAGAAGTTTATATTCCCGCAACCATGAGTAAAACGATTCTGACGGATATATTAAAGAGCGATATGGGCTTCGAAGGCGTGGTTGTAACGGATGCATTGGATATGGCTGCAATCGCGAATAATTTTGAATTTGAAGATGTTCTTTGCAATACAATTAATGCCGGTGCAGATATGTTAATTCTGCCCGGCGTAAATAATTCGGATGAGTTTGAACAGACGGACAGTGTTGTGGAATTGACCGTAAAGCTTGTAAACGAAGGGAAGATTTCCGAGGACAGAATTAACGATGCCGTGATAAGAATTCTGACCTTAAAAGAAAAACGCGGAATCTGGAATCCGGATGTTATGAGAGTCTTTACGGAAGATGATATTGAACTGAGAAATGCAGTATTTTCAACAGGGAGTGAGGAGTATCGCAATCAGGCTTGGGAGATTGCCGAAAAAGCCCTGACACTTATAAAGAATGAGAATAACGCATATCCTTTATCCAATCCGGACGGGGATACACTGATTCTCTTTGCGGACAGCTGTGCAAGCAGAGTCGGTTACGGTGAACTGGTAAAACAGGAACTTGCCCGGGAAAACATCACGGTAATGACGAATACAAAGGAGAATAAGGCGGAATGCATGAAAGCCTCGGAGATGGCTGAAAATGTCATTCTGATTTCCAGAGCATATAATTCAGCCTGCCTGGACCCGGAAACCAATGACGGATTTTCCACGGAAACATTTGATGAAATAATTGAAAGCAGGCATAAGAATAATAAGACGGTCATTGTAATATCCTGCCAGCTTCCGTATGATGCCGCAAGATTTCCCGATGCGGATGCAATGATCCTGACATATTGTTCGAGTTCTTTACGGGAGATTCCCGAAGAACACGGAGAGGGAAGTGCATATTCTCCGAATCTTGCGGTAGCAATTAAAGCCTGTTTTGAAGGCCCGGAATTAAAAGGGAAGCTTCCGGTAAACATTCCGAAACTGGATGAGAATTATCAGATTGCGGATGAGATTCTCTATAAAAGGGAGAACTGATTATGAATCGAGGCAATAAAAAACGTATCCTTGCAGGCAGTATTCTGACTGTCCTTTCCCTGATTCTGACAGGTGATATTATTGCGGTGATGACACACCGGATTAAAACCGTGGAACGCCCGGATATTTATAAGAAAAATCTTTTCGGGGATATGCTGCTTTGCACATCCTTAATTATATCTTCACTGGATCTTTTGTTTAATTTTTTTACAAGATCAAAGAATACACTGTCCCGATTTTTTGGCTGGATGATTCGAATCAGCTTCTGGATCCCTTCATTTCTCGTGTTATTTTTCAGCGGGAAAATAGTCATCGGAAGCTTTATCAAAACAAGGAAAAAAGCGAAATATGCAATCGTTTTGGGAATGGCTCTGGAAAACGGGAAACCGACGAAAGACCTTTTGCGCCGGGTGGAAACGGCAAGGAAATATATAATTGATAATCCCGATGCAAAATTAATCTTAACGGGCGGAGTACCCGATAATAGCGGTAAAACCGAAGCGGAAGTGATGTGCGAACTGCTGCTTACCCGTGGCGTTCCGGCGGAAAAGATGATTCTGGAAGATCAGTCCGACAGCACGAAAACCAATTTTAAAAACACACTGGAAATTGTGGATGCAACTACACCTGTAGTTTTAATCACCAGTAATTACCATATGGACCGTGCAGTCAGAATTGCAAAGAAGGCAGGATTTAAGAATATTCACAGACTCCCTGCACCGACCTCCGTATTTCCGTATCCTTCCAATGTCATGTGGGAAGTACTGCACAACATTAATGAATATTTGAAAATAGTGAAGGACAGTTGAAAACTATTTTTGCCCAATGCTGTGCAAATAAAAAAGATAAAGTTTGAATGTAATAAGGATAGATGAAAACCGGGAAGAATAAGAAAAAAAGAATACTGATTGAAATCATAGTTGTGGTGGTGCTTCTCGGTTTATGCGTATGGACCTGGGTTCCTTTCGCAGAACATATTACGCTTGATTTATCAGAGGGGAATAATGAAACTACACGTGTAGTTCTAATTACCGATTTACATTCCTGTTATTACGGACCGAATCAGAACACTCTCATAAAAATGGTGGAGAAACAAAATCCCGACATCGTGATTCTTTCCGGTGATATTTTTGATGACAAATTAAAAGAGAAAAATGCAGAGATTACGGTAAAGCGTCTGGCGGAGAAGTATCCATGCTATTATGTTACCGGAAACCACGAATTCTGGAGCGAACATGTTGATGTAATAAAGGAAACCGTAAGAAACGCGGGCGTAACTGTTCTGGAAGGGGACTGCGAAACCATAGACATACGCGGCAGAGAAATCAATATCTGCGGAGTGGATGATCCTACCAGACTTACACGTGACGAGTGGACAAAGCAGTTGAAAGAAGCATATTCGGAATGCGAAGAGTCACATATCAAAATACTTGCAAGTCACAGACCGGAAAGGGTAAGCATTTATGAGCAGTTTGGTTTTGATTTGATTCTTGCGGGGCATGCGCATGCAGGACAGTTTCGGATTCCGATAATAAACAGGGGGCTGTTCGCACCGAATCAGGGATTTTTTCCTGAATATATAAACGGAGCCTATAAACTGAAGAACGGAAGTACATTGGTGGTAAGCAGGGGACTTGCAAGGGAAAGCACACCTCTTCCCAGATTTTTCAATCATCCGGAAATCGTTGTGATTGATATTGAATAATTACGGAGTATATGTATGAAGAAATTCTTTGGAAAATACAAAAAAACGGCAGTCATTCTTTTATGCTGCATCCTTCTTTTTGGTTGTTTCTCGGCATGCACCGGGAACAGGGTAAAAATAAAAATCGGAACCGGAAGTGAGCAGGGAAGTTATTATTCCTACGCAACGAATCTGGCCATGATAACGAAGGATGATGCCGATATGAAAGTAATGGCCACTGCAGGTTCCGCGGCGAATGTGCGTCTTTTACAAAAAGGATTCGTGGATGCGGCAATTGTACAGAACGATATCCTTTATTCCGCATCGGAAGGAAGCGGCATTTTTGATGATTCCGACTTTGAAACCCCACTCAATTTCAGTGCGGTTTCCGGTTTATATACAGAATGTATACAGGTTGTGGTTTTGAAAGACTCCGATATTAATTCCATCGATGATCTGGCCGGAAAGAAGGTATCCGTCGGAGAAGCGGAATCCGGAGTGATTCAGAATGCGGAGCAGATCTTAAACCTCTACGGAATTACGTTTCAGGATATAGAGAGTTACAATCTTTCCTTTGAACTTTCCAGTGATGCCTTAAAGAATGAAGAAATTGATGCATTCTTTATTACCGCGGGCGCACCTACGCAGGCGATTAACGATCTGGCCAAAGAAATGCCGATTCGTATTCTTTCTTTCTCCGATTCGGAAATTGAAAGAATCCGGAATAGGTATCCGTTTTACTTTTCGGTTACGATTCCCGCAGAAACGTATGAGGGAATGAAAGAAGACGTTCAGACAATCGGTGTTCGCGCAGTGCTGGTTGTATCGAATAAAATGAAAAAAGAGACGGTCAAAATCCTGACGGAAAAGGTACTTATGTACTCTTCGGAATTAACGTCTTATTCGGTTACGGATGAAGTATTTGTGGTCTCTGACGTGCGTGATGCAGTAAGCTTCATTCCGATTGCTTTTCATCCCGGCGCGGTGGAATACTATAATTCCCAGGGATTATCGGTAGAAGAAAATGAAGAAATCAACGGCGTCTTTGTTTTCGGAAGTCAGGACGAGTAAGGAGGAGACATGGCAGAAATATCTCTGGATATGTACCAGACACTGGGAATTGCCGTTGTTGTTCTCTTAGTCGGTGCATGGCTTAAAAAGAAAATCCGGGCACTTAATAAATTCTGTGTTCCGGCACCCGTTGTGGGCGGGCTTTTATATGCGCTCATCATGTTTGTATTATATCTTTACGGTATAGTGGAGATCCATTATGACGAAACTCTGAAAAATGTCTGCATGGTATTTTTCTTTACATCCGTTGGATTTCAGGCAAACATAAAGGTATTGAAAAAAGGCGGAATCGGACTGATTATCTTTCTTGTGGTCGTAGTGGGAATGATTTTTGCACAGAACGGTCTGGCAATTCTGATTGCAAGATTGCTCGGTATGGACCCCGCAGTCGGGCTTTGTACAGGTTCCATTCCGATGGTCGGGGGACACGGAACTTCCGGCGCATTCGGACCGATTCTGGAAGACTTCGGAATAACCGGAGCAACAACTCTTTGTACTGCATCAGCAACCTTCGGACTTGTTGCCGGATCCCTTATGGGTGGTCCGTTAGGGGAGCATCTGATTAAAAAAAAGAATCTTCTGGAAAAGGTAAAAGAAGAGGATCCGACCGTACTGGTAGAGGATACAAAGAAACATCATCATCAGGCATCCATGTATGCAGCGGCAACCTATCAGCTTGCCATTGCAGTGGGAATCGGAACAATTATTTCCTGGCTTTTATCGAAAACGGGAATGACATTCCCGGTCTATATCGGTGCCATGATTATTGCGGCTATCATGCGTAATGTCGGAGAGGCAACCGGAAAGATTACGATTCATATGGGCGAGATCAATGACATCGGAGGAATCTGCTTATCCATTTTCCTTGGCATTGCGATGATAACCTTAAAGCTCTGGCAGCTCGCAGACCTGGCATTACCGATGTTAATCCTTTTGGCAGGACAGTTACTGCTCATGTTTATTATTGCAAGATTTGTTGTATTCAATGTCATGGGCAGGGATTATGATGCAGCGGTACTTGCGGCCGGAACCTGCGGCTTCGGTATGGGTGCCACGCCGAATGCAATGGCAAATATGCAGGCAGTGTCCGATAAATATGTACCTTCCGTAAAGGCATATATTCTGGTACCGATTGTGGGCAGTATGTTTGCGGATTTTTTAAACAGCCTGATTATTACATTGTTTATTAATATCGTGAAGTGAGGTAAATACTATGGAAAAGAAACACATGCACATTTCTTATCAGTCGGATAATCTTGCATATCCTGAGATTATCATCGATGAAACGGAAGAGGATAAGCCGAAGAAAACCCTGATTGTGGTTGATATGCAAAATGATTTCATTGATGGAACACTCGGAACGAAAGAAGCGGTTGCAATCGTGGAAAACGTGAAGAAAAAGATTCGGGAATATGCGGATCGCGGGGATGAAATCATCTTTACGCAGGATACCCATCACGAAGGATATCTTTGGACAAATGAAGGAAAGCATCTGCCGGTAGCACACTGTATTGAAGGAAGCAACGGATGGAAAATCAGGGAAGGGCTCTATGTAGAAGGATCACCCTGTATACTCAAATTTTCATTCGGATATACAGGGTGGAAAGATTACGATTTGGAAGATGTTGAGCTGGTAGGACTTTGCACGGATATCTGCGTGGTATCCAATGCACTCATTATCAAAGCACTTTACCCGGAAATCCCGGTAAAAGTAGACAGCTCCTGCTGTGCGGGAGTAACGCCCGAATCACACAAGGCTGCACTGGAGACTATGAAGATGTGCCAGGTAGAGGTGGTGTAGAACTACAGCGAAACTAAATAAACTTTTATTATTATACAGTGCAAAATAAACTACGTTTGTAGTTATATAAAGTATAAAACGAAACACAAAAGCCTGAAATCCACTTGGAATTTCAGGCTTTCGCTTTATGAGAATAAGATAAAAAAGGTTTTAATGTTATGAGTAGGATTTTGAATTATAAATCCTTCGCTACTTCGAAATCCATTTCTTTATAGGTCCATACGGCGCGTCCTACGGAGTATTTGTCCATTACGGCATGGAAATCATGGAACCATTCCTTTGCATCGTTTCTGTCCGCTAAATCAATGACACCGTACTCACCGCAGTAAAGGGGCACGTTTCTTTCTTCCGCTACACGTACCGCCTCGCTTACCAAACGCTCGAAATAACGCTCGTCAGGGCACTGGTTCGGGTCTAATTCTTCGAATCCGGAGAAAGCCTGACATAACTGCTTATGGCTTAATTCCTCATAGGTACGGAAGGAAGACTTGTAATGGAAACGGAAAGAGGTATCCATGGAAGCAATCCAGTAAGCACCCTGATGAGTAAAGAGCAACGGCTCATAGCAGTGGAAGTTATATACGATTTTATCATCGTAAGGAAGTGCCAGATCCTTTAATGCCTCAATGCTGTTATTGTAATAACCGCCGAGTAAAATCCAGGTATCCGGTGCATTCTTGCGGATGCGTTTGATACACTCCGTGGAAATTCTGTTCCAGGGCTCGCAATACTCTTTTTTGGTTACTTCGTTTAACATTTCAAATGCCAGCATGTCGGAATATTTTCCGTAGCGCTCGGAAAGTTTTTCCCAAATTACATAGAAGAAATTCTGATATGCTTCGCTTTCAAAGAAGCCTTCCTTATTGTGGCCGGGATCGAAGGAAAATCCTACGGTGCGGTGTAAATCCAGAACCATATGAAGTCCGTTCTTTTTGCATTCCTCAATTGCAAAATCGATATAGGATAATCCGTTTCCGTGAAATTCCAAATCATCGTTAGCAAACAGTTCGTAATCTACAGGGACACGTACGTGGTCATAGCCGCGATTTTTTACTTCTGCAAAATCTTCCGCCTTGATAAACGTATCATAGCGTTCTTTGGTGTGATCGCACTGGGAAAGCCAGCCGCCGAAATTAATCCCCTTTTCAAAACCTGTAAATGGTCTCATATTGTTTTCCTCATATCTTTCGAAATACTTTTTTAAAAAACCGGTTGCATCTAAAATTTCTCTATATGCAACCGGTTTTCAATGCTTAATAAACTAATTATAAATGTTTTACTGAACTTCCTCAAGTCTTACGTTCTTGATATAAATGGTAGCCGTTGAACCTTTGTTACCCATGTTGAATTCAAGACGTCCGTTGTTGTCATCCTTCATGTTCATACGGAAGTTGTACTCAAATTCCTGAGGCTCGGTGGTAACGGTGAACTGGGTATCCGGTAAGTATCTTACCCAGCCTGCTGTCGGAGCGGATACGCAGGTGATTAAGTCTCTTTCTTCATCTGCCCAGCATTCAAAGGTGAGTTTGTAGTTGTGTCCTTTGATCATCGGAAGTCCGGGCTGTACAAGCTGTACGGAGTAATCTACGGTTCCTTCCGCATCGGTCTTGATTACCATGGTGCCGTCTTCGATGGAAGCGCTTCCTTCACCGCCTTCGAATAAAAGGAAGGTCCAGTCTTTTTCTTCAGCAAGATCGGTGCCTAAATCATCGGGATCGGAGAAATCACCCATGGTGATGAAGTTACCGGTTTCGTCTGCTTCTTTGTAATTCTTTGCAGGCTTCTCTACGTTGGTATCATATTCGGGTTTCTGATATACACGAACATAATCGATTAAGAACTCCGCATTGTCAAAGTTGGTAGTTTCATCCGGATTTCCGGGCCAGGTTCCGCCGACTGCAAGGTTCATCTGTACGAAGAAGGTCTGGTTGAAAGGAGCGGGATAAGGCTTTTCTTCTTCGCCTTCTACTGCGCTGAACCAGTCGTTAACGGTTAAGTACAGTTCATCATCAATGTACCATCTCATTTCGCCCGGTTCCCATTCTACGGAGTACTCATGGAAATCAGCTGCAAAATCGGGAGAAGTCTTTACTACGGTTCCCTGCTGCTCTGCATGAGGTGCACCGTAATGAACGGTTCCGTATGCGGTTGTTGTATCGCTTCCGAGTACTTCCATGATGTCGATTTCACCGCATTTCGGCCACTGTCCGTAGTAGCTTTCATCGGTAGGCATCATCCAGATTGCAGGCCATAAGCCTTTGCCTTCGGGAACTTTTGCTCTTGCAACAACTTTGCCGTACATGAAATCTTCTTTGTTCTGGGATTTGATTTTACCGGATGTGTAATAATCGTTTCCGTTTGCATCGGTAGTCTTGATTGCTTTTAATACCATCATGCCGTCACGTGTAAAAACGTTGTCGGTGGATTCGGTATATTCCTGTAATTCTTCATTGGTCCAGCCGGGTTCGTGGGGATCGTAGCTCCAGATGGTATCATCCATCGCTGCGCCGGAGAACTCGTCGTGCCATAAAAGTGTGTAGCCGTCCAGTTCGGGAACTTCCACAACTTCTTCTTCCACTGCCGGTTCCGGGGGAGTTAAAACTTCACCGCCGCCGCTTTTGGTACATCCGCTAAGAAGCGCAGCGCACATGGTAGCGGACAATGCGATTGCCATTGCTTTCTTAAATTTCATCATGTTTTGTAACCTCCTTGTATTTGCATACATTATATTTATGGATTTTCTTTTATTTGTTTCAATTTTATTCGTTTTCGTATAGAGATTTCTTTTTATATCTCTTTATGTATCTGAGTTATCAGGAATTGTTTTAAGTTACAGTGAATTATTAACTATCTGACCTATGAGACTACTATAAGTTGAAACCGAAACTTTCGCAATCTGCCCGGGTAAACCCGGGCACGCGAAATCAAATATGTATAAACAAAAAGGGTAAGTTAAGAAGGGTTAGACATGTTATGGAAGGGGGGTACGCTCACCCTTTTTGATTTAACTTAAGTATACAAATGCCGTTTCTTTAATTATATAAAAATATTGCTGTTTATATTAAAATTTTGATATAATGTTTTTTAGATGGAAAGGTAGCCGGGAAGGAGGAAATTTCATGGCAGAACAAATTGGAAAAGAACTGGTTTACCGCGAATACATGATGCGTGAGGAAATGCTTTATCATGCACCGTATAACCCGGAGATGGAATTTTATAATGCCGTGAAAACCGGCGATGAAAAAACGGTGGAGAAGTCACTAAAAGTGGATTTCTGTAAAAAGCCGGGCTTTGGGGAGCTGTCTAAAAACCGCGTGCAGAG
>CADANR010000020.1 GCA_902789265.1 uncultured Lachnospiraceae bacterium
TGGATTGCATTTTCGGAAGCGAGCGGAATTCCGGAGCTTAGAAGAACAACCAGGGATGAGCCGGATTATGATAAACTGATGCGTTTCCGTATCGCGATTTTAAAGGAGCACGGACTCGGCTTAAAGGAGATTCAGGATACGATTGCAACCATCGATCCGCTGCCGGGTGCAAAGGAATTCTTAGATGAGCTGCGCGATAATATGCAGACCATTATTATCTCCGATACCTTTGAACAGTTCGCAAAGCCTTTGATGGTAAAACTCGGAATGCCGACCCTTTTCTGCAATACTCTGGAGGTTGCATCGAACGGAGAGATTACCGGTTTTAAGATGAGATGTGAGAAATCCAAACTTACTACCGTAAAGGCGCTTCAAAGCTGCGGCTTCGATACCATTGCGACAGGCGACAGCTTCAATGACCTTGCAATGATTCAGGCGGGCAAGGCAGGCTTCTTATTCCGTTCCACGGAAAGCATTAAGAAGGATTATCCGCAGATTCCGGCGTATGAAGAATACAGTGATTTGCTGAAGGCCTTTTTGGAAGCGAATAAGAATTAAAATTAATAACGGGTATTTCAGGGCGTGCGGATTGCATGCCCTGATTTTTTGTGGAAAAATTTAAAAAAATGTGATAAAATAAATCGGTTAATCTGTTTTGTATTACCTATGAAAGAGGTTGGTTTATGAGAATAGGAATGGGATATGATGTTCATCGCCTGGTAAAAGACCGTGATTTGATTATCGGCGGTGTCAAAATTGATTATGAAATGGGGCTTTTGGGACATTCGGATGCGGATGTTTTACTGCATGCAATTTCTGATGCACTTCTCGGAGCAGCGGCGCTCGGAGATATCGGAAAACATTTTCCGGATACGGATCCGAAATACAAAGGAATCTCCAGCCTGATTCTTTTAAAACACGTCGGAGAACTGTTGGAAGAGAATGGGTATCTGATTAACAATATCGATGCCACAATCATTGCCCAGGCTCCGAAAATGCGTCCGCATATTGATGCGATGAGAAAAAAAATCGCCGATACATTGGGACTTGATATTTCCCAGGTCAATGTAAAAGCGACAACGGAAGAGGGACTTGGCTTTACCGGTACCGGAGAAGGAATTTCCTCGCAGGCGGTATGTCTTATTTCGGAAGCGAATGAGATGGTATCCTATGCGGTAACGCCGGATTGCAGCAGTTGCGGCGGATGCACAAAGCAGTAAAGAGGTAGGAAACTATGGAAGTAGTATATCTTGCAGAAGGCGACAACCTGGTATTCGCCGGCAAGGAAAATTTGGAAACAATCAGTTCTTTGTATCTTGCCCCGCATTATACGAGCAGGGGAGAAGAACTTTGTGAAATAAAGAATGTATTTACGAAAGAGAAGTTTCGAAGACACGGGTGTATGGATACCCTGATGAAAGAGGCATTCCTTTGTATGCAGAGTGAGGGAGAGGCATATACGTTTCTGCGTCCGATGGATGAAAAATATTTCATTCCTTACGGCTTTGTGGATGTGGAGCAACGGGAAGGACTCCGGATTAACGGTCTTCGCCTTAAGGATGATCTGTTAAAGAACGCGAACGAAACGGACGCAGAGTTTCACCTTCTGGTAAAGGATTCCGAAGATTATCTGATTCATCCGGTAAGGGAGCAGGAAGCAGAAACGGCAGCGATTTTTATAAACAATCTTTTAAAATCAAAGTCCGATTGCTTTATCATGCAGTCCGCACACACTGTGATGAACGTCAAAAATACCTGTAAGGAAAAGGGCGGAAATCTTTATGCGGTGGAGTGTAAGGAGAAAACGGTTTGCCTTTTTGCTTATACCCTTGTGAAACAGGAAATTGTAAATGAGGCGGACGGAAAGAGTACAACATTCAGTGACAAGCGGCTTACTTTCATGCTTTGTACGGATGAGTTTAAGAAAGAGGATTTGTTCTTAAGCGAGCCGGATCCGATTGTGACGATGGCAAGAATTATCGATGTAAGAGCGATTCTTTCCACGGTTCGATGTCCGAAGGAATTCGTGATGGCACTTAAGATTTACGATGAGCGTATCGTGGAGAATGCCGGTTTATACATGCTTCATTGCGGCCCGATGGGCGGGAATTTAACCGCGATTAAAATCGGGGATTCGGAAATGAAGAATGCCGCAGGAGAGAAGCTTTCCGCAGAGGGAGAGATTACGATAGAGAATCTTGCAAGGTTTCTTTTTGGCTTTAAGAAAGCAGAGGACTGTTTTAAGATTTACGTGAAAGCCAGAGAAGAAGAAATCTGCGGAAACTTAAATGAATTGAAATGCATTGAAAGACCGTACTTTATCTGTGATTAGACATTTGGAATTATAATTATGTTAACCATATTATGTAAACTTAATTGATAAAATATTATGTAAACTTAAATAATTTATGTTAACTAATATAAAATTATGTAAACTTAATTAATAATTGTAATTTGAAACAGCAGAAGAGACAAAACTATGGGACTGATTCAGAGAATAAAAAAAGAAACAGCAATCATAAGAGAGCGGGATCCGGCGATTCATTCCAACATGGAGGTTTTTCTGTATCCCAGCTTCCGTGTAATGATGCATTACAGACTGGCGCATAAACTGTATCTGAAGAAACATTATTTCTTAGCGAGATATATTTCACAAAGAGCAGTACGAAAGACCGGCATTGAAATACATCCCGGAGCGACAATCGGTGAAGGACTTTTCATTGACCACGGAAACGGTGTGGTAATCGGAGAAACCACGATTATCGGTAATAATGTCACACTCTATCAGGGCGTAACACTTGGCGGTACAGGAAAGGAACACGGAAAACGTCACCCGACTCTGGAAGACAATGTCATGGTATCTTCCGGTGCAAGAGTACTCGGATCCTTTACGGTAGGAGAGAATTCCAAAATCGGTGCCGGAAGTGTTGTATTAAAGGAGGTTCCGCCGAACTGTACGGTGGTCGGTGTTCCGGGACGTATCGTAAAGCGCGATAATGTTGCGATTCCGAGAGACACACTTGATCAGGTTCATCTTCCCGACCCCGTCATGGACGATATCAACCGCCTGACGCAGGAAAACAAACAGCTGAAGGAACGGCTGGATGAACTCGAGAAATGTATCGCGAATATCAATCATTAAGCAAAATATGTGACAAGGGGACGGCTCTTTTGTCACATAAACTAAAAAGGTGACAAATGAACTAAAGAGGTAATGAATATGCAAATCTACAACACACTTACGAAAAGTAAACAAACATTCAAACCGTTGGAAGAAGGGAAGGTAAAGATGTATGTCTGCGGTCCGACCGTATACAATTTAATTCACATCGGAAATGCCCGTCCCATGATGGTTTTCGATACGGTAAGACGTTACATGGAATACAAGGGATACGAAGTAAATTACGTCTCCAACTTTACTGATGTGGATGATAAAATCATCAAAGCTGCAAACGAAGAGGGCGTGGATCCTTCCGTGATTTCCGAACGCTATATCGAGGAATGCAAGAAGGATATGGCATCCTTAAACGTAAAGCCTGCGACTACACATCCGAAGGCAACCGAAGAAATCGACGGTATGCTTGAGATGATTCAGACATTGATTGAGAAAGGCTATGCATACGTAGCAAAAGACGGAACGGTTTATTACAGTACCAGAAAATTTAAGGATTACGGAAAACTGTCCCACAAGAATTTAGACGATTTGCAGGGCGGCATGAGATCCCTTCTTGTTTCAGGTGAAGACCAGAAGGAAGATCCACTTGACTTCGTACTCTGGAAACCGAAGAAAGAGGGCGAACCGTTCTGGGTATCTCCCTGGTGCGAAGGACGTCCGGGCTGGCATATCGAATGCTCCGTTATGAGCCGAAAATATTTAGGCGAGGAAATCGATATTCATCGCACAGAGTGAAGCCGCAAACGGAAAGCCTTTTGCAAAGTACTGGATGCACAATGCATTCTTAAATATCGATAACCGCAAGATGTCGAAATCCCTCGGTAATTTCTTTACCGTACGGGATATTCTGGAAAAATATGATGCACAGGTTCTGCGTTTCTTCATGCTTTCCGCACATTACCGCAGCCAGCTGAATTTCAGTGCGGACTTAATGGAAGCAGCAAAAAACTCCTTAGACAGAATTTTGACCGCAGCAGATCGTGCAAGAGATTTTCTTTCCAAAGCAGAGGACGGGGAAATCAAAGAAAACGAACTTGCGCTTATCAAAGAAGCAGAAAGTTTCCGCGCGAAATACGAAGAGGCCATGGATGATGATTTCAACACGGCGGATGCGATTGCAGCGATTTTTGAACTGGTGAAGTTCATGAACACAAATATTACGGAAGAGAGTACGAAGGCATTCGATGCAGCGCTCCTTGCGGAACTTACCGAGCTTATGGATATTCTGGGACTCAATACGGAGCGCAAGGCAGAACTTCTTGATGAAGATATCGAGAAGCTGATTGAAGAGCGTCAGGCAGCCAGAAAAGAGAAAAATTTCGCTCGTGCCGACGAGATTCGTGCGCTCCTTCTTGAAAAGGGCATTATTCTTGAGGATACAAGAGAAGGCGTGAAGTGGAAAAGAGCGTAAAAAACAAAGAACGTGAAATAATGCAAAATGCAGAAGAGCATGAAGTAATGCAAAGTACAGATAATTGCGTGGAAAAAACGTATAATCAGGGAACATTCCATGAACTTGTGGAGTGCGAATTTGATCTGCCGGAAATGGATATTTCCGAATACAGCATCTTAAATCTGGCTTTCGTCGGGGATAATGTTTTCGATCTGGTTGTAAGAACGATTGTGCTTACCACCGGAAAGCGGAGAGTGAATGATATTCACAGACTCAAAAGCAGTCTTGTAAAGGCGGAAACACAGGCGTGGATTGCGGATTATCTCTTAAAAGAGAACCTGTTTACGGAGGAAGAAGCTGATTATTTCCGCCGCGGGAAAAATGCGAAAACGCAGAACCATGCGAAGAATGCGGCGATTTCCGAATACCACAGAGCGACCGGACTGGAGACCGTGATGGGGTATTTATATCTCACAAATCAGGAAAACCGACTCGTTGAGTTATGTAAACTTGGATTCGGAGCATATATGAAATACTCAAATATAGAATTATGATAACAAAATTATGTCAACTACAATTGCGCTACTTATGAAGTGATGTGTATGTCTCGTAAGCTGGCTCTATAGAACGGGAGCAAAGCAATATATATATTATTTTTGTAACGTATGAATTGCGACCCTCTACGAGACTGCGACGAGACATACATATCACGTTATACACAGAAAAAAAGGAAATATACATGGGATATCATGAATTTACAATTGAGGGCAGAAATGCCGTATTAGAGGCATTCAGGAGCGGCAAAACCATTGACCGTCTGTTCGTTTTGGACGGCTGTCAGGACGGTCCGGTATTAACAATTAAAAGAGAAGCCAAAAAACAGGACACCCTTATACGTTATGTAGATAAAGAGAGACTTGATCAGTTATCGGAAACGGGAAAGCATCAGGGCGTGATTGCCTATGCCGCGGCGTATGACTATGCGGAAGTGGAAGATATTTTAAATGCCGCAAAAGAGAAAAATGAAGCGCCGTTTATAATCCTGCTTGACAATATCGAGGACCCGCACAATTTAGGTGCCATTATTCGTACCGCGCATCAGGCGGGTGCACACGGAATTATTATTCCGAAGAACCGTGCGGTGGGACTTACCGCAACGGTTGCAAGAACTTCCGCAGGGGCACTTAATTATCTGCCTGTTGCAAAAGTTACCAACCTTTCCAAAACGATTGAAGATTTAAAGAAGGAAGGTCTGTGGTTTGCAGCTGCCGATATGGACGGGCAGGAGATGTATGATGCGAATCTGACCGGACCGATCGGACTTGTAATCGGAAGCGAGGGAGAGGGTGTATCCAGGCTTGTAAAAGAGAAATGTGACTTCATCGTATCCATTCCGATGAAGGGACAGATTGATTCACTGAACGCATCCGTAGCAGCAGGGGTGCTCTGCTATGAAATAGTAAGACAGCGGAAATTTAACAAATAGGATTTTTGGGGTTTTGAATCCAATTAATGATTAAATGGATTTAACTACAAAAGAGAATTATAAAAAAGATTTTAATAAAAAATACTACTGGAAATAAATGTGTAATTTACGGGGGAACGAATGAAAAAGGAGTATGCGCAGTATTCGGATGAAGAACTGATCCGGCGGTACAGAAACGGTCAGGAAGATATCGAAGATCTGATGGACCATTTCTTGGAAAAGTACAAGAATCTGATTAAGTCACAGGCAAACCAGTATTTTATTCCGGGAGCGGATGAACAGGATATTTTGCAGGAAGGAATGATCGGACTTTTCAAGGCAGTCCGGGATTTCGACGAAAAGAAGGATGCATCGTTTTCAACATTTGCAAAGCTTTGTGTATCACGCAATATCCAGACTGCAGTCAATAAGGCAAACCGGAAAAAACAGGAGCCGTTAAACACTTCGGTATCGTTAAACGCAGCAGCGGAAGACGGAGGAAATTCGGAACTGGAAGGACAGGCGGTAAACAGCTTAAAACGTCTGGGCCTTGATGACCCGGAGCGAATCTTAATTGATTCGGAGAATTATAAATTCTTAATGGAATCTATCCAGAATGATTTAAGTACTTCGGAACGGGCAGTATTTAAACTGATGATTACGGGACTCGGCTACAAAGAAATCGCGGCGGTACTCGGGAAGGAATCCAAGTCCGTGGATAATGCGATTACAAGAATCCGTACGAAAGCAAGAAAGCATTTCCGGAATTAATTTTGGAACAAACTATTTGAATATTGAAAAGTAAAAGTGGAACGATTAAAAACGTTTTGGAAATATTTACGAAATATAGTTCTGCACGAGAATGAAAAAGAGAAAATGAAAAAATGATAAAAGGGGAAACGAACATGAAGGGAAAAACAACGGGATTAAAACAAAAAGGATTCGCAGTAGTTCTTTCGGTATTCATGGCTTTCTTAATGATGTTTACCGGATGTAATCAGATTGCCGGCGTTTTGGAAGAAAAGCTCGGCGAGGAGGAAGAAGAATCTTCGGTTGAAACGAGCGAAGAACCTGTCTCTGAAGAAGAAAAAGAAAAAGACGGGCTTGGCAAGACCTTTGCATCAAAGGTTGTAGGAAATTATAAATGCGAAATTTCCCATGATGAGGTTGCACTTTTATCACTTTATAACATCGGCGGGAACATTTACGGTTTCGTTGCAGAAGCTATGGTGGAAGACGGAATCGAACCCGAAAGCAATATTTATTCCTATTATGCAATTGAGATTATGCCGACACAGGCGGGAGAAACCTTAAGTTCCTCATCCGAAACAATCGAAGCCGGTTTCATGGCATTTTCCGACATGTCCAATTTGACGAAATACTGGGACAAACCGAGACTCGGAACGATTTCCTTAACGAATGACGGAATCAAAATAACCGCGAAAAACAACGATGAAAATCCGCTCTTTTTATATGATGCGGAAATGAATTTTGTAAAGGATCCGAGCTTAAAAGGACATTTTACTTATGAAGCAGGATTCACGTCAAGTGTGGACAAACAGCCGATTTCGGAAGAATTAAACGGCTTATGGAAGGTGGAAGGAAGGGATTCCTATTTCATGGAATTCATGAAAGGATCCGATGATTCTACCTATGGTTTCCAGATTTATGAAAAGGAACCGGGAACCGAAGTAAACTTAGGTCGCGGAGTAGTGGTAAAAGATGCGGACGGAACCTATCATGCGGATTATAAAATCCTTTGTTCCGAGGCTCCCGTTATTCTTGAATTTACATTAGAAGAGACGGATACCGGTGCAATAAAGATTTCATCGGATGATTTTACCCATGGACAATACGGTTATCTTGACGGAACCGTTTCTCTGGACAAAGTGGAAAAAACAGAAGTTCCCCTTGTAACATGTTTTGCGATTGATGATCCGAAGGCATATGAAAGAAATCTTGTCATCAATGCACCGGATCTTTCAACCAGAACCTTAATTCCGCAGGTGCTTGCGGCGAATGAGGTAGAGAATAACGGCGGCTATTTTGTAAGAGCAGATAAATTTGTATTCTTCCGTTATTACGATAATGAGAAGATGCCTAACTTACAAGGCTATAACGGCAATTTTTTATGGGATAAGGATCAGAGAACGAACTCCTATTTATGCTACTATGATACCGTAACCGGAAAGACCGGTGTTGCATGCAAGGACGGAGGATACGGTCCGCTTTATTACTTAAACGGCAAGTTCGTAACCGAGTTTTACACGGTAAATTCCACTTACTCCCAACAGTATGTTATGGCATATTACCCGAACGGAAACGGCGCGGAATACTTAAATGAAGAGGGATTCCTCACTATTCTTGATATCTCCGAAGACGGAAAGTATCTTGCATGGAATGATTTTAATGCGTCAAAGACGCAGGTCAGCACAGGCAATACTTATTTACAGGATTATGATCCGCTTTCTTATGAAGATACGATAATCGGTGCCGAATTCGCAAACGGCAATTTAATCATGCTGAATCAAAACGGCGAGAGCGGTTATCTTACCTTCGAAATGATCAATCCGATCAGCGAAGAAAAAACAAACCTCGGCGGATTCAATGTAAAGGATGATCATTTCGGATACGTTCGCCTGCAGAATGTAATCTGGGAGGAGGGCGATGTTTATGCCGGTCTTGCCTGGGTTGACAATTATGAGGTGGTCAGTGATTTCATGGTTGTAAAAATGGATACATTAAATCCCGGAAAACCGGAAGTGCTTTATGATGAATATCCGGAATGCTGCAAAAACGGAGGATATCCTTATTTCGGACTGAACTATGCAAATGAAGTGATTGTACATACCTGCTATGCCGGAATGGTAGCGTTAACGGAGATTTCCTACGGCGATCTGGACTGGTATGATTCTTTCTATTCCGTGAATAAAGTTGCAGAGAATTACATTACGGTGAATCCTTTCGAAGCAAAGAAAGGTGATACCGTAACCGTTCTTCAGAAAGCGGAAGTTGCAGGAGAGAACGCATTTGTAATCAAAGCGGATGCAAGTGCATTATGTTCTGTTCAGAGCGCGGATTTCGACCGTTACAATGATTTTGTATGGAAGGGTTATACATATTCCAGAATTTCTCTGGATGCGATTAACAACAACGGAAAGAATTTCAAAGAAGAAGAAATTTCCTTTGACAATCTTGATTCGTATGAGGCAATCAGTGTGCGCCAGGCAGAAGCGGTTACCGGACCGGAAATAAAGGGACCGTTTGTTGCGGATAATGCGGAAGATGCTTTCAATATGGTAATTGATACGTATAAAAAAGCCATTGATGAAGACTGGGATCGGGAGAAGAGTGCAGAAGCGGGCCTTGCGGACAGCGTGTATGATTCCATCTGGCCGGCCGGTTTTACCAAAGACAGGGACGGCGGATATTGCTTCGTGGATGTGAATAAGGACGGGCAGGATGAACTCATCATTCAGCATGACGGCTCATTACTTGCAATCTACGGTTATAACGGAAAAGAAGCGGTGCTTTCCTATAATAATTCCTACCGTCATGAAGCTTTTCTTTATGAGGATGGCATGATTCAGGTACTGTTCGGTACAATGGATTCCGCAGCGGAGTACTGGTACCGTTATCACGGTTTGTCGGGATATATCCTTCCGGTTGTGGAAAAGACATATACTCCTGATAAAGACACTGCAAAGAATGTGGAATGCTTTGTATTTTCTGCAGAACTGAACCCGGAAGAAGTTGACCAGGATTACAGAGAATGGGGACAATTCCCTGTCTGGGCATGGGAGTGGGGCGATGAGATTACGGAAAAAGAATTCGACTCTTACACCTCAAAGGCAAAGAAAGTAAAATTGCCGAAAGCAAAGTCTTTCTAGGAAAGCAAAAATTTCATTGACAAAAGAATTAAGAATATGATAAGATATCTCTCGGTGTGAAAACCGCGCTGATGTGGCTCAGTCGGTAGAGCGTCGCCTTGGTAAGGCGGAGGTCACGGGTCCGATTCCCGTCATCAGCTGAAAGGAAAACCCCGAAGAGAAATCTTCGGGGTTTTTCATTTTCTTATCAATTCTTATCAATTATGAAGTTAAAAATGATATAATAGAGATGTTTTTAATAAACAAAAAAGGGGAATGAAAAATGAAGAAAGCGATTCGCATTACCGCAGTGATAGCAATGATTGCACAGCTTTGCTACCTGATTTTCGGAAGACTGGTAGGACCGTTGGTGGTTTCGCCGCTTTTTAACTCGAGAAGTTCGGCCCTGTTGATGGGAAATGATACTGCGCTGGTTACATATATCATTATTCAGGTAGTTATGGGCGGAATTGTTTTGCTTGCATATGTTTTGTTCGGAATTATAATGATTTTTCAGGCGGACGGGAAAAGTGAAAAAATCGTACCGGAGATTATTTCACTTGTTTTTCTATGTGCGATAATCCCGCTTCTTTCTACGGGGGGAAGTTATTTGACAAATCTCATTTTCAGCCAAACGAAAGGCGCAATGTATCTGGCCACTTTTTCGTTATTAAATTCAGGCATAGCGTTTTTCGGATTTATTCAGACAATATCCTATCTGGGAATTATCATGTCCATAACGATGTCTATCTGCAATAAGAAATTTGTGATTCCGCTTGAATATGAACTCGGTCGCGGAATTGAAACCGAGGAAACACAGATGTACGGAAATACGTATAATGATCCCGAATATAATGCCGGACAGTATGGCCAGCAGCAGTACAGTACGCAGCAGTACGCTCAGCAGCAGTATACTCAGCAACCGCAATATACTCAGCAACAATATGGTCAACAGCCGAATAATCAGCAGTAAAACAGTTAATAATGCAGTAAAAAAATAAAGTAACGTGTAAAGGAGAGAATGATATGTTTTGTGTACAATGTGGAACCAAACTGGCCGATGATGCTAAATTTTGTATGCAGTGCGGAGCAAAGGTTACTACCATCGCAGAGCCTGCAGCACCTGTAACAGAGTCTGCACCGGCAGCTGTAGTAGAACCTGCACCTGCTCCTGTAGAGGAGCCTGTACCTGTAGCAGATTCTGCACCGGTTGTAGAAACCGTTCCTGTAATTGAACCGATTCCACAGGTTGAGCCTGCACCTGCAGTAGAAACTGCATCAGTAGAGCCCGCAGCCGTAGTAGAACCGGCACCGGTAGAACCTGCACCTGCAGTAGAGGCGGTTCCTGTAGAACCCGCACCTCAAATGGAGGCTGCAACAGTAGAACCCGCACCTGCAGTAGAACCGGTAGTTGTTGGACCTGCAGTGGAAGAAGTAGTGGTAGAGTCTGTTACGGAAGTAATTCCCGAGCCTGTTGCAGAGCCTGCACCTGCAGTTGGACCTGAACCTGTTGAAACTACATCTGTAGTTGAACCTGTACCTGTTGGAACTACGCCTGTAGTTGAATCCACACCTGTTGAAACAACAGCAGCAAGTGCTTCCGGAGCACCGGCAGACGGCACAGCAGCTCCTGCACCTGCTAAGAAGAAACCGAAGGTATGGTTAATCGTATTACTGATTGTTCTCGGACTTCTCTTAATCTGCGGATGCGGCGGATGCGGAATCGGATGTATCGTTGTAAAGAAAGCAGGACAGAACGGTCTGAACAATTTACTTTCTTCAGAATTAAGCTCCGATTTCGATATTGATTCCCTTATCAATCAGGGAAACGGTGAGGATGAAAGTGATGATCCGTTCGGAAACATTGACAGTGTTATTGTAGACGGAACCGACGGTGCGGCAAATGTGACCACGCAGGAGATTTCCAACGCATTCTATGAGGGAACCTGCAAAATTGAATCTGTATCCGGCGCTGATGAATTAATTGCATATCTGGAAAAAGTATCCGGAGCCACCATGAGTGACAGTGAAAAAGAGACATTCAGGAATCCTGATATTACATCCACTCCGAATATGCAGATGCAGATCAGTTCCAGCAACCAGACCGATGCGAACGGAACTTCCTATTATGACGGAGAATTCGGTATTTTGCTTCCTTATGCTTGCGGCAGTTTCAGCCCGCAGTATCGTTCCTTCTCCGGATGGGATATGCTTACCAATGATGAGATTTCCGCCGGAAATTACGAAGATCTGATTACCATTCAGCCTGTTAACGGAAAGTTCTCCTTAAAACGACAGGTGCCCGATGAAGGAAAGGTATATGCCGGTAATCTGTTATCCGGTTATGCAAATATTATAGACGGCGGAGATTTCGGAAGCGAACTTACCGGAACCTTCAGAGACGGTAAAATTAACGGAAATTACGGTATTGACGGAACCTATACCATTATGCTCTGGTATGGGGATATGGAAAAGCCGTATGAAGTAAAATACAGCTATTCCGTTGATTATGTCTGCTCCGCTGATGAATACAGCCAGATGGTAACCGGCGGAAATAACGGTTATGACAGCGATGACTATGATTACGATTATGATGATTTCGATTTCGACGATTTCGATTTCGATAATTAAGGAGGAATCCGTATGGGTGAAAGACCGGTAAATCCGAATGCTACAAAAGAAGCATGTGAACTGCTGTCATATTTATATTCCGTAGCGGGAAATAAACTGATTTCCGGTCAGCATACCCAGACGGTTCCGTGCGAGGAAATAACCTATCTGCATCAGCTGACCGGCAGGAAACCGAAACTTCAGGGATTCGAGCTTTTGGGATATTCTCCGAACATTAACTGGGAGGACGCATCCGAGGAATGCTTAACGGAGGTCAGGGAAAATCAGCATACCGTGGAAACGGCGCTGAACTGGGCGAAGGAAACGAACGGAATCGTGGAATACTGTTTTCACTGGTTTTCTCCGATCGGAGGGCATGATAAGAGCTTTTATCAGAAGAACACGGATTTTGACGCAAGAGATATTTTAAAAGAAGGATCAGAAGCAGAGAAAAAGTTTTATTCCGATCTGGATGTAATTGCTTTGGAGCTTCGTAAGTTTCAGGAGGCGCATATTCCGATTCTCTGGAGACCTTTTCACGAGGCGGACGGAGAATGGTTCTGGTGGGGTGCGAGAGGACACGAGACCGGAAAGCAGCTTTATATCAAAATGTTCCGTTACTTTACAGAAGAACTTCATCTGGATCATTTAATCTGGATTTGGAATTCTCCTGCACCGGAGGGATATCCGGGAGATGAATATGTGGACGTGATTTCCAGAGATGTCTATGTTACGCCGCATTCCAAAACGGATTACGCGAAAGAATACGAGGAACTTCGCAGAATCACAAAAGCGGATAAAGTGGCCGCACTCGGTGAGGTAGGTGTAATGCCGGATATGGAACTATGGGAGCAAAGTAAAGTTCCCTGGGCGTATTTTATGACCTGGTCCAAAGAGTTCTGTATGTCGGAAGAATATAATTTATCTGAGAAAGTAAAGAAAAATTATAGCAGTAAAGATTTAATTACGCTGGAATAAAAAGAAGGATGCTATGAAAAAGAGTACATTAAATGCAATCATGTACGGTGTCATCATTGTTTTGGTGATTGCCATTGTCGTAACAGGGGTTAAGCTTAGTACAAGACCGAAAATTATTGTTGAAGAGGAATCTTCTTCCGTTGTCAGTGTGAAGGAAGAAATAACATTCTTTGAGGAAAATTCGGAAGAGGTAAGCTTAGCGGATATTGTTGCCAGAGCTAAAATTCTGGATGACAATATTAATGTACGAACCGGCCCGGGTACTGACTTTGACCGTTTGGGAAGTGCTTATTACGGAAATACTTTCGAATATATTTCCCAGTCGCATGACGGATGGACAAAGATTAAGTATGACAACACGGTTGCTTATGTATTCTCTGAATATGTGGAACTGATTCCGATGGTTATGAACGTGGAAGGAGAGTACACCGAATACTTAGGTGCGGGAGCTCCGAGCGTGGATGAAATGACCGTCTGGGAGGATGAAACCGGAACACCTGCTCCCGGGGGAGATGCTGAGGGTACGGCAGCACCCGAAACTGCTGCACCGGCACCTGCTGACGGAAACCAGGGAGAAGTAACACAGAATTAGGTATAAAATAAAACGATTTATGATACAAACATGACCACCCCATTCGGGTGGTCATTGTGTTTATATTTGAAATAAAACAATTTGAGATAAAAACAATTTGAGATAAAAACAATTTGGACCACCCATGCAGGTGGTCCATGTGTTTCATATATAATATTACATTAGCAGCTTACTCGCCGCCTTCCTGCGCTGCCTGTGCAGCAGCCGCAGCTTCCAAAGCAGCCTGTGCGGCAGCACGTCTTTGCTCTAATTCAAGCGCCTGCTGCTGGATGGTTGCCTGACAGCCGGGCTTTAAGTAGAAGTCCGTGTTATGAGGGCACATACGGCTCTTGGAGAGGTTGTATTCGCTCTGGATGGTATTAAGTGTCTCGGAAGGATGTAATTCCGTAATGCCTTCCACCTTGAAAGGACAGCCTTCGCAAGCGGGTAAACCGGAGTATTCACAAATTGCTCCGACGTAGTGTACGTCGCAGGATGCGGTAGGAACGGTGCCCTGAGCAAAATATTCGGTCTTTAAGCAATCGTCGCAAAGTCCGGAAATCGGAAGCTTACCGGATTTTGCACAAACGGTTGCCCTGACAATTCCGTTCGGTGTCGGGAAAGCCTTGTTCGGAAGATCCGCATGGATTCTGGACATTACACCGCGCCACAAGTTCTTTGCAAGGTTTCTGGAACCGTCACCGGGTAATTTTTCATTGTTATCATAGCCTGCCCATACAGAAGCGGTATAGTAAGGAGTATATCCTGCAAACCATACGTCATTGTAATCCGAAGTGGTTCCGGTTTTACCTGCGATGGACATGTTTCCGAAGTTTACACCGCCACCGGTACCGGAAGTAACAACGCTTACCATGGCATCGGTAAGAAGGAATGCCGTAGTCTCTTTAATAACCTGATTGCCTTCCTGAGCGGTCTTGTCAAGAACCACGTTTCCGTCATTGTCAAGAATCTTGGTATATAAGGTGGGCTTGATGTAAAGTCCCTGGTTTGCGATGGTAGCATAGGCTGCATTCAGTTCCATGTTGGTAATTCCGTCAGTCAGACCGCCGAGAGCGAGAGACTGGTTGATATCACCTACGACACGTCCATCCGGTTCCACTCTGGACTCTACCAAAGTGGTAAAGCCGAAGTTCAATAAGTATTCATAGGAAAGCTTCGGTGTAACCTGTGTAATGGTCTTAACCGCAATAATATTTAAGGACTGCGCAATACCCTGTCTTAGACTCTGGATACCACGGTAAGCTCCGCCGTACCAGTTGGATACGGGACGTCCGTTGGAGTAGTTGTAGGGTTCATCCACCTTAACGTCTGCAAGGGTTAAACCGACGCTGTCAAAAGCGGGAGCGTAGGCTGCGACAACCTTAAAGGTAGATCCGGGCTGACGGGTAGTGTTGGAAGCTCTGTTTAGGGTTCTGGAAGCAAGCTTCGGTCCGCGGCCTCCGACCATGGCAACGATGTAACCCGTGGACTGTTCCTCAACGGTTAAGGAAACCTGGGGCTGAATTGTAATATTGATATTCTCTGCACGAACTTCATCGCCTTCATTTAAAATCGCAAGTTTGTAATCTTCAACTGCAGCTTCCGCTTCTTCCTCGGAATTATAGAGGGAATTAAAGTTCGGATTGAACTGCTTGTAATATGTCTGGAATTTCTCGGGAGAGAAGTTTTCCACATCGCCGTTTGCACGGTCAACCGTCAGGTTATAGGATAAAAGATATCTTGCATTGGCAGGGTAGTTGTCTTCGTTTCCGAATACTTCGTCTGCAATGGACTGAATCTGCGGATTCATGGTGGTATAGATTTTTAAACCGCCGCTGTATAACATACGATATGCCTGCTGGGAGTCATATCCGCAGATTTCCTGTAAGTCTTCCACAACCTGTTCGGTAAGTTCATCTACGAAATAGGAGTTGACGGTATTTCCGACCGAACTCTGATTGACGGTCTGGATTCTGGAATAAACGTCATCCTCTAAAGCTTCGTTGTATTCCGCTTCCGTGATATATCCCTGCTGCCACATATACTTTAAGCAGATATCACGTCTTTCCTTATTCTTCTCCGGATTTGAGATGGGGTTATTCTTGGTCGGGTTCTGCGTAATCGCAGCAATAACCGCACATTCGGAAAGGTTTAACTGATATACCTGCTTTCCGAAATAGCGCATGGATGCTGCCTGAACACCAAGGGTATTCTGACCTAAGTTGATGGTATTCATGTAAAGCTCAAGAATCTGTTCCTTGGAAAGCTCACGCTCGATATTGACAGCCAAGTACTGCTCCTGAATCTTACGGCGTACCTTTGCCATCTTGTCTTTCTCGGTTGCCCAGCCTTCGAATACGTTATTCTTTAATAGCTGCTGCGTAATTGTGGAACCACCCTGGGACTTCTCACCGCCGGAAGAAATAATCGTCGTACCGGAACGGATAATACCCTTGATATCGATACCGTTATGTGTGTAGAAACGTTCGTCCTCGATTGCCACAAATGCATTTGCAAGATTCTGGGGGATCTTTTCCATCGATACATAGGTACGGTTGGAATTTTCCGCAATTAACTTCGTCATTTCATGACCTTCCGAGTCATATACGGTAGTCGCATATCCTTCCGGAACGACGTCTAAGGATGAGATATCCGGGGCGGAAGAGATGATTCCTTTAAATGCTCCGATGACGATGCAAACGGATGCAAGAATCACTGCCAGAATTCCGACTAACAGAATCTTAAGCAGCATGACGCTGCCCATTTTCTTGAATTTTATGCCTCGTGAAATGAGTTCGTCCTGGATCTTACGAACCCCTTTTCGACCATAATTCATAATAGCCTCCAAAAATTCCCGCGCGGGGTTTATCTTGTGGTTTACTTAAAAAATACTCATAGATATTGATATTATACCGCATTTCTTTTAATAATGAAAGAAAAAAATGTTACAGTGGGCGCGAAACGTGTATTTTACGGTATTCTAAGGCATTATTACACGAAAATGTGAAACATTTATGGTACAATTGCGTAGAAATTGTTAAACTGATATAATAACGAAAGTAAATTAAACGGAGTTGGAATGAAGATATTATTAAAGCCGGGAGCTTCCGAAATTGAAGTAAAGAAATCGAAGTTTATCGCAACTTTGAAATCCGTAACGAATGAAGAAGAAGCACAGGCTTTTATTAATGAAATGAAAAAGAAATACTGGGACGCAAAGCATAACTGTTCCGCATTTGTCATCGGAAAGAATGCGGAATTAACCCGGTGCAGTGATGACGGAGAACCCGCACAGACAGCGGGACGTCCGATGTTAAATGTTCTTCTGCACAGTGAGGTCAGAAATGTTGTATGCGTCGTAACCAGATATTTCGGCGGTACGCTTCTCGGTACCGGAGGGTTAATCAAAGCATATTCCGACGCGGTGGCAGAGGCGCTTGAGAACAGCATACTCGGAGAAGAAATCGAAGGGGTTAGAATCGGATTTTCCCTCGATTATGCGGCATACGGGAAAGTGCAGTATGAGTTTTCGCAAATAGGAGTTGATGTGGTGGATGCTGTTTTTGCAGAGAACGTGACTGCCGCGGTCAGAATTCCTGCAGAGCAGGAAAGTGACATCCGTGCATTGCTTATTGATGCTACAGGCGGTAGCGTAATTATTTCCGATACGGAACCGTGTATTATTGTACAGGAAATGAAGAAAAGTTGAATGTACTATATGTGAATTCGAAGCGAGTGTCTTGCAGGGCGTCTCGGGACCTCCCCTGCGCTAGATGGAGGTACCGGGACGACCGTGAAGGCACGATGCGAGCCATTTAGGAAATAAATTATGAAATAACATCCAGGAGGGAATTATGAGTTACGCAGATCAGGTATTTATCAACATGTGCAGGGACATTCTTGAAAACGGCACCAGTACCGAAGGAGAGAAGGTGCGTCCGAAATGGGAGGATGGAACATCTGCTTATACAATCAAGAAATTCGGAGTGGTAAACAGGTATGATTTATCCAAGGAATTTCCGCTTCTGACACTCAGAAAAACGGCCCTGAAATCCGCTACCGATGAGATGCTCTGGATCTGGCAGCAGAAGTCAAATAATGTACATGATCTGCACAGCCATATCTGGGATTCCTGGGCGGATGAAACGGGTTCCATCGGAAAAGCTTACGGCTATCAGATGAGCGTAAAGCATCACTATAAAGAAGGCGATATGGATCAGGTGGACCGAGTGATTTACGACCTTAAGAACAATCCTTTTTCACGCCGTATCATGACCAATATCTATGTACATCAGGACTTAAGCGAAATGCACTTATATCCCTGTGCATACAGCATGACCTTTAATGTAACGCAGAAACCCGGCGAGGATAAACTTACCTTAAATGCGATTTTAAACCAGCGTTCACAGGATGTACTGGCAGCAAACAACTGGAATGTTGTGCAGTATTCTGTTTTAGTTCACATGCTTGCGCAGGTTTGCAATATGAATGTCGGAGAGCTGGTTCATGTCATCGCGGATGCACATATCTATGACCGCCATATTCCGATTGTAAAAGAATTGATCGAAAGGCCGACTTATGATGCACCGAAATTCTGGCTGAATCCGGACATTCATGATTTCTATGAATTCACAAGAAATGATGTGAAGGCCGAAAATTACATAACCGGGCCGCAGGTCGAAGATATCCCTATAGCGATATAACAGGTCGAGAACAAGTAAAGGATATCCCTATAGCGATATAAGTAGTATTTAAAAGGAGAGCGTAGTAATGAAATGTATTTTATCCGCTGATCAGAACTGGGGAATCGGAAAAAACAATGACCTTCTGGTTTCCATTCCGTCCGATATGAAGCAGTTTCGTGAAAAAACACAGGGCAATGTTGTCATTATGGGAAGAAAGACTCTGGAATCTTTTCCGAACGGACTTCCGTTGAAAAACAGAGTCAATATCGTGCTTACGAAGAACGGCAAGGATTCCGGAAACGGAGAAATTATAGTAAGAAGTGTAGAAGAGGCAATAGAAGAAGCAGCGAAATATCCGGAGAAGGAAGTCTATGTCATCGGCGGCGGCTCTGTTTACGAGCAGTTTCTTCCCTATGTGGATACCGCTTATGTAACGAAGATTGACAAGGCATTCGATGCGGATACATTTTTCCCGAATCTGGACAATGATCCCGAGTGGGAGATTGCAGAGGAAAGTGAGGAGCAGACCTGCTTTGATCTGATTTTTACTTATGTTACTTATGTAAGAAAGAAAAAATAAAATTGAAATTATGTGGGAGAGTGCATAAAAAACAGCTGCAGATTATGCAGCTGAAATATAACGAATGATGAAATGGCGGGAAGAAACCGGTTAATATACAACACGGTTTCTTCCTTCTGTTTTACCGCGGTATAATTTTGAGTCCGCCTTGGAAATCGTTGCCTCCACACCGGAAACGATGGAGTAGTCTTCAAGGCCTAACGTGAGCGTTACAGTGATGGTTTCGTCTTTATAATGAAAATCGCTGTGTTCAATCTGGGTACGCATGGAGTCCAAAACACCTCTTGCCTGGTTTCCGGAGGCATTCTCAAATACAAAAAGAAATTCTTCGCCGCCCCATCTGGCAACCATTCCGTGTTCTCCCATGGTATCTTTAAAAATCGTTGCAAGGGATTTTAAGATGTAATCGCCGGCATCGTGACCGTAGGTATCATTGATTTTTTTAAAGAAATCGATATCCGCAATTGCTATAGCAAATGGCTGGTTGGAACGCTCGTAATTGTATGCAAGCATGGTCAGATGCTCGTTCATGGTACGTCGGTTGGGCAGCCCGGTTAAGGTATCGGTGGATGCCATTTCGCGAAGTTTGTTGTTTACATCCCTTAAGTTTTGTTCCGCAGCATTGAATTTGTTGGAATAGAAGTAGGCAATAATATGAAAAATCCCGGCGTAAAAAATCGCGGAAATGACATGGAAATAAATTCCCCAACCTCTTGAAAAATCAAGGTTGTTCGGGAATACATGCGTAAAGAAAGCAACCAGAACAAAATCTAAGGAAATAACCCAGAAAAGTTTTACCTTTACTTCCATATTGATTTCCAGAGAGAAATAAAGTACCAGAATTTCAACCAGCAGACACCATTGGAAATTGGTTTTCCAGCCGGTGGTGAGAGTTAAAACCGTCGGCACGGCGACTATGACCGAACCGAAAAAATCCATTGCAAAATTTGTTTTTCCGCGGTAGGTATAAATGAAAACGACCAGGAAAAGTCCCGCACAAAGGAATTCAATGATTGCAAAAACATAGTAAGTGCTTGCGAATAATGCAACGGAAGTCAGAACAAAATAGAACAGGTAACTTACGGAGAGAAATCTGATGAAGACCGCAAGGTCCTTTAATTCCGCCCCTTCTCTGGGTGTCATATTCATAAAATCGAGGAATTTACGCCAGAGTCTCATCTTTCCGCCTGTTTCTTAAGTAGTTTCGAAATAATCTTTGTGAAAAGTATTTAACAGATATATATAATTATTCTATCATAGATTTGGTATGAAGGCTACTTAAATTAGACAAAATATAGTTTGTAATCCTTCAATGTCCGGTTGACTTTTTACTATGTTTTATTATAATATTAAGCGATATACCAGGTTTTTTATTAAGGAGGATGAATCGATGTCATTATTTACGGGTGCGGCAGTGGCAATTGTAACACCGTTCAATGAAGATTTGAGCGTTGATTACGACCAGTTTGCCAAAAACATTGAAGAACAGATTGCGGGATCTACCGATGCGATTGTAGTATGCGGTACAACAGGTGAGGCGGCAACGCTTTCCCAGAAGGAACATTTGGATGCAATCGAGTTCTGTGTCAAGCAGGTGGCCGGAAGAATTCCCGTAATAGCCGGTACCGGGTCTAACTGTACAGAAGAAGGAATTTACATGTCGACGGAAGCAGAGAAGCGCGGTGTTGACGGTCTTCTTTTGGTAACTCCTTATTACAATAAAGCTACCCAGAAGGGACTTTTCATTCACTTCAAAGCAATTGCGGACAGTGTAAAGATTCCCTGTATTCTTTACAATGTACCTTCCAGAACGGGTGTGAATATTACTCCCGAAACCTGCGTAAAGCTTTGCACGGAAGTGGAGAATATCGTAGGAATCAAGGAAGCAAGCGGAAACATTTCCCAGATTGCAAAACTGGCTCAGCTTGCAAAAGGAAAAGTAGATATTTATTCCGGAAACGATGATCAGGTTGTTCCGATTCTTTCTCTCGGCGGAATCGGTGTAATTTCCGTTCTTTCGAACGTGGCTCCGAAGCAGGCTCACGATATCTGCCAGAAGTTCTTTGACGGAAAAACGGAAGAAGCAAGAGATTTACAGCTTGCGGCAATTCCTTTGATTGATGCATTGTTCTGCGAAGTCAATCCGATTCCCGTAAAGAAGGCAATGACCTTAATGGGAAAATGCAAAGAGATTTACAGATCGCCGCTTTGCGAGATGGATGAGGCACATGCAAAGCTCCTTGAAACAGAGATGCGCAATTACGGAATTCTGTAAGAGGGAAACAATTCGGTAATTTATTTGGTTGGTTCTTAAAAGGCACTTTCTGTTCGGAGAGTGCCTTTTTAAAACAGATTAGAATTTAATCAGAATTAAAACGAAAAGAATTTAATCAGAATAGAAATACAGTATACAAAAATTAAGGAGATTAAGAAAATGGTTAAAGTATTATTATGCGGATGCAACGGAAGAATGGGAAGAGCCGTTCATAACATTATTTCATCGGAGAAAGAGATGGAGATTGTAGCGGGTGTGGATCCGTTTCAGGAGGTAGTGAATCCCTATCCTGTATTTGCCTCCATTAAGGATGTGGATGTTCCCTGTGATGTCATCATCGATTTTTCTTCTTCGAAGACAACGGATGATCTTTTGGATTTCTGCTTAAAGTCCGGGGTGCCGGTTGTTCTTTGTTCCACCGGTCTTTCCGATGAACAGATTGAAAGAGTAAACGATGCATCCAAGTCGATTGCGATTTTAAGAAGCGGAAACATGTCCCTTGGTGTCAACTTAATCGTCAAACTGCTGGGAGAGATGACAGGTGTTTTGACCGAAGCAGGATTTGATGTGGAAATCGTGGAAAAACATCATAAGATGAAAATGGATGCGCCCTCCGGTACGGCGCTTATGCTTGCAGATGCGGTAAATAACGCAGCCGGCGGTAAATACGAATATGTTTATGACAGAACGGAAAGAAGAGCGGTCAGACCCGAGAACGAAATCGGAATTTCCGCAGTACGTGGAGGCAGCATCGTAGGAGATCATGACGTGATTTTTGCAGGTCAGGATGAAGTCATTACAATTTCCCACAGGGCGTATTCCAGAGCGCTGTTTGCAAAGGGTGCGGTGAGTGCCGCATATTTTCTGAAAGATAAGAAGAGCGGTTATTATACGATGCAGGACGTGATTGGATAAGTTGAGGCTCGCATCGTAATTGCATGGATTGTCTCAGCGGTCTCGTAGAGGGTCGCAACATTTACTTTATTGTAAACGAATAAAAGTGAGTTGCTCCCGTTCTATAGAGCCCGCTTCGGCAACCTGCCAATTACTTGCTCGAGAAAGTAACAGATAGAATTTATTGGAGAATAACATGCAATTCAGACCATGCATCGATATACATAACGGAAAGGTGAAGCAGATTGTAGGGGGATCCCTTAGGGATGAAGGGGACTATGCGAAGGAGAATTTCGTATCCGAAAAGGGTGCGGAATACTATGCGGATCTTTATCGCGATTACGGATTAAAAGGCGGTCACATCATTCTTTTAAACGGGAAGGATTCCGAGTATTATGAAGCCACTAAAAATGAGGCCTTAAAAGGTCTTCATGCATATCCCGGCGGGATGCAGATTGGAGGAGGCATTACGGATGAAAATGCGGAATACTTCATCGAAAACGGTGCATCCCATGTCATTGTAACGTCGTATCTTTTTGTAAACGGAAGAATAGATTTTGACCGTTTAAGAAAGCTTGCCGGCGTTGTCGGAAGAGAACATGTGGTGGTTGATTTAAGCTGCAGGCATTATGATGACGGATATCATATCATGACGGACCGCTGGCAGACAAAGACCGAGGAAATACTGGATTTCCGTCTGCTGGAAGAGATTAAGGAATTCTGCGATGAGTTTTTAATTCATGCAGTGGATGTGGAAGGTTCCGCTTCCGGAATCGAAAGCAATCTGGTGGAGTCGCTTCGTACTTATAACGGATGCCCCGTAACCTACGCCGGCGGTGTTCAT
>CADANR010000021.1 GCA_902789265.1 uncultured Lachnospiraceae bacterium
TAATACCAGGATTTAGAGGCATATACACCCGGAGTATATCCTGCAGAACGGACAGTTTCGCAAAATGCCTTGCAGACTGCGGTTCGCTCCGCTTTTGTGAGTCCGTCGGCACGACCGTTATGCGCTCCGTTTGCATATTCACTGTCGATGAAAATCGGGTAGGAGATGCGATGTCTTTGCGCCATGGTAATCGCCATAGATGCTTCTTCCACCGCTTCTCTTTCATTAATTGCCTGCGAGAAAAAGTATACACCGACCTTTAACCCCGCAGCTTCCGCACCGGAAGCATTCGCATGGAATTTCGAATCCTCAATCAAACCACCCTTTGTGTAACCCCTGTATCCACAACGAATAATGACAAAGGATACACCTGACTTTTTCACTGCGTTCCAATCAATATTGCCCTGATATGTACTAACATCGATTCCCATTATGCCGTTTCCAACTATAAGGGTTCCGTCATTGGCAAAATTATATTTCACTCCGCCGATAATCTGTTCTCCCGTTACGGCTTTTCCTTCGGAATTATAGTACTTTGTATTTCCGTTTTCATTCTGCCAGCCATAATATTTTTCCTCTTTTATATAGAATACGCTATATGTATAATAATCCGCATATTTTGCCTCACGATAATTCTCACCATCTTTTACATAAAGTGTAAATTCTTTGCCGTCATCACGCTTGTAGGTAAGCGTTGTTTTAGTATCGTTCATAGCAGTATTTACTGTAACTGTACAACTTGCGGATATCGTCTTACCTTCTTTATTCTTACCAACTGTAGTACAGGTAATGGTTGCACTTCCTTTTGCCTTTCCGGTTACGGTTCCATCCGTTCCAACCGTTGCGATACTTGCATCGGAAGTAGACCAGGTAAAGCCTTCTTTGTAATCCGTATTTGTATCAGTCTTTGCAGTCGGGGTCAATTTTATAGTTGCATTCAACCCCACACTTGCGGTTGTTTTGTCCAAAGTAAGAGATGATACATAAACCTGCGCTGCCGTTACGGTAACACTGCAGGTCGTACTTGCATGACTTCCGTCACTCTTCTTTCCGTTTGAAGTAACCGTAATGGTAGCACTTCCGGTCGCTTTTGCGGTAATGGTTCCGTCTGAATCCACCGAAACTATATTTCCGTCCGAAGAACTGAATGAAACAGAAGTATCTGCTTCGTTTCCATCCGTTGAAACTGTTGCGTTTATTTTTGAAGTTCCGCCAACCGCAAGGGATACGGATGTCGTATCCAGGGAAACTCCCGTTACATAATGTTCATTTTCATTTACGGTGACACTACAGGTTGCACTTGCCTGACTTCCGTCACTCCTTCTTCCATTCGTTGTACAGGTAATAGTTGCATTGCCTTTTGCAATCGCCGTGATATTTCCACCACCGTCAACCGTGGCAATTCCCGAATCAGAAGAGCTCCAGGTAACACTATCATCCACACCATCCCCATCCGTTAATACCACCTTACCGACAGCCACACTCTCTCCCACCGTCAGGGTGATAGAAGAAGGATTCACATTGACACCCGTTACAAAATGAGTCCCACCTGGCGGTTCAGGATTTGTTTCAGAACTTGACTGTGAAGAAGGCTCCGTATTTCCGTCTCCCGATGCAGGTTCCGCACTATAGGAAGATTTCGGAGTCATTAACATTGCCTGGGGTTCCAATACTTTCTCCTTTGGAATCTCGGTATAAACCGTCTTCTTAGATGAATCCACCCAGGAAACAGTATCCTCCAGCACCTCTCCCGTATCTACAATCTTTGCAGTCGGAGCTTCCGTTGCTACGTCAATATCTTTTTCCTGTTTAATTTCATTTACAATGTTAATCGCTGTATATGAAATCTTATCCTTAACCGTAACTTCTCCCAGGTAACCGTCTTTCCATCCGGAGTTCTTGCCTCCACGCGGAAGAGAATTCCTTTAATCAAAGTATCCGTTTGTTTATCGGAAAATTTAATTTTTAAATCTTTCTCAACAGAGGAAAAATTAACGGATACATCTTTTCTCTCCTTCTTTTCTTCGGAAGGCTTTTCACTTTTCGCTTCTTCCGGAACAGTTTCAACTACAGTTGTAGTTTTATTTGCTACAATTTCCTCAATTCCTTTCTGACCGATATTTCCGACTGACATCAGCTGATTACCGGCACTCGCCAGTGTTTCAAACTGCGTATTCCTCTTTGTTTTTGAAACAAAGGAGATCGTCAATAAGCAAATCACCAAAATAGCAACAATCGCACCGACTACCAAAAGGATATCAAATATACCGATTTTCTTTTTTTGATTTTTTTCCGGTTTGCCGCCTTTTGAGTTCTTGGCTTGTGTTTCCGGAGAATGTTTTTTCCCGTTTGAATGATTAGCCGTTTTGTTTCCGCCTGTGGAATGATTCTTCCCACCCGCAGATTTCTTTTCGACGTTTTTCTCCTTATTCGGCTTTGTTTTCTTTACATCTTCATCATGATAGGATAAATCACCCAATGCATCTGCTTCTTCTTTACTGACCGGTACATCATCATCTATCTCGTCTTCTGGGAGAAGCTCAATATCCTGGTGCACTTTCTTCGGCGCTTTCCGGGATTGTTCCTTTTTGATCGTTTTCTCATCATTAGGCCCTTCTGAGTAAGAATCCTCTTCTGAAGGCTCTTCGTCATATTCTTCTTCTGCAGATTCTTCGTCGTAAGCTTCTTCTACGGATTCTTCTTCATAACCTTCTTCCTCGTATGATTCTTCTTCCGAAGCTTCTTTATCATCCGTATTATCCTGATCAGCCTTTAAAACAGTCTTTCTTTCCGGAACCACGATAGTCTCTGCAATCTCATCGGTCGGAATCCGGATGCTGTCCGTCGGCAAAAGCTCCAGATTCGGAATCACGCCGGAATTTCCTTTCCGGTGAATAATCTGCGAAGTATCCATTGCAACTTTCGTTTCCTGATTTAAAAGCGCAGAATCCACTTCCGTATCCGGATTTGTTCCTTCGCTGTCTTTGGCAAAAGAGGATTGAACGGATTCTTCTGTTTTCACCGATTCCTCATCCTCATAATATTCCATCTCTTCCATGCTGTGCATATCTTCCGGTCCGGTAAATGCTTTTACACTTTCCGAAATACTTTCCGTATCCACTTCAATCGGACTTTCGATTTCCTTTGAAAAATCAAATTCCTGATTATCGTTCTTTTCGTTATTACTCATTCTCCGGTAATCCTTTCACACCAATTATCTGTTTTCTTATGTTTATGATCTGTTGCTTTTTATTTTTTTACTTCAACTCTGCGAATGACTTTGTTTAAAACATGTGCGGCAATCAGTTTTTTCCCTTCCAAATTCGGAACAACATTGTCTTTTGTTAAATACGTGTCTGCCGTTTCTTCGTTTATTTTTACCCCGAAATAATCATCCACATAGGAAATACCGAATTCTCCGGTTTTTACCTTCATAAACAGAATCATATCCGTCAGTGTCTGCCCGTCTATTTTTACAAAATTGCCGCCTCTCTTTTTCCCTGTTTTATCCACGGCATAACAATATGCGGGAGAAACAACGGCAATCTGCATGCCGGGATAATTTCCCGTAACCTTCTCATACATGCCATATAAAACACCGTTTACGCACATCGGGTTATATTCATCCCCCTGCTTAATATAAGGATGCCCCTTAAGATAATCATGCGCATCATAGCAGATCAGCATATAATCCACGGTATTTAAATCAATGGATTTCAAGGTTGCCAGATGTTCCCTGTAAAGTTCCTTGTCGATTCCTGCAATGGAATCAATCACTCTTTCCTGGTCGCTTAAATTTCCGTTTTTGGTACACTCCCACAACCAGTAAAGGCAGAACCAGTCAATCGGATGACCGGATTCACCGGGTCCTCCGGAAGTCATCGTACACATGTAAGAGCCCGGGAAAGTGCAGTCATAAATAGTCGCCGTGGAATTTTCCTGAAGCAGTTTTACAATGCTCGGACCATCCGCGGAATCTCCGAATGTATCGTTTCCGAAGACAAGAATCGTAGTGACTCCGTCATCATCCTGTCGGAATAAATCCGCCGGAATCATTACCACCCGGTCGTCCGTTTCGGTTTCCGTATCGATGGATGTATCGATATGAAACTCACTGCTTCCTTCCCACTTCTTTATCAGAAAATAACTCAGTCCGAAAAGCGCGAGAATTAAGAAAGCACCGGAGATGATAATCACCCATGGGATGGTCTTCTTCCCCGATTTTTCCTCTCCTTCGACATTTCTTTCAGCAGCATGATTCTCCGACTGAACTGCGCTGTAATTTTCTTTATTGTCCGTTATATCACTCATACAATATCCTCAAAACTGTTTTCCGATAATACACCGAATCCTTCATTTTCGGCTTTTTCACAGATTCTTGTTAACATAATTAATCCATTTTACCACATTTATTGTAAGAATTCAAATATTCATACCATATATAGTCCGAATCATTAATCAGGCCTGATTCTCCAGGGAAGGAAATCTCTTTCTGCTTATCTTCTAATTTTCTTCTGAATTACCTTCTGCTTTCTTCGGTAGGCAAATGACATATCTGCTGTTACGAAGAACTTCTTCGTAGCCCTGCTCCCTTAAAAATCCGGCAAACACTTTTTGTTTCTCGTTTTCCAGATCCTCTAAGTTACACTCTGTAAGATTCTGAAACTCTCCCGAATAAAAGAAAACAGGCAACTCGTTTCCTTCGGCTACATTTTTTAAATCCCTCTTTAATTCTTCCATCGGGAAGGAATCGAGCCCCGGCCAGGAATGGGTAAGTACACATTCTTCTTCAAAGAAATAGTACATGCCCGGAATAAAACCGTAGCTGATTGCCTTTTTATGCTTCAGTGCGTTCTGATTTAAATAATCGTTCACTTCCTGCAAATCCGCTGCGTTGGAAACACCGGTGCGGCATCCCTTTAATACCGGATTATCATTGACGGCAGTAAAATCACCGCGGATAAATGACTCGTCCCTAAAGATAAATTCCGTGCCGAAGCAAAGACCGGTAACCAGTGCCATCACCGCAACCATCAGTCCGACAGCCCGGAAGGATGCTTCGCCCCACCAAAGGCGTGTACATTTTCCCGCCTTGATATCGGATAATCCTTTTTTATCAAATCCGGAAAGCAATTCCCCGATTACAAAAGGTGCAACAAAATACAGATTGTTGAGTGCCGTATAAAGACCGTTATTGCTTCCGATCGGCGTAATAAAGATAATCACCAGAACAGATACTCCGAAAAGCTTGCGTTCCGTTGAAACATTTTTCCGGAAGAGATTGAATACGGAAAAGAATATCGCCATCATAAGGACGAAGGTTCCCCACATGTAAATGGAACGATAATCTATGAAATTGAAATTAATGAATCCGAAATAATATAGAACTCTCATGATTCCGCCGAAGGCAAGTCCCATGCAAATGATTGTAATTATTTTACCCGGAAGTTTTTTTACAAATGCAAGAATCGGCGCTCCGATTACGGCAAGTCCCAGGATCGGAAGAAGCGGCTTAATATATCTTGCATAATCTCCGAAAATTGTCTTAAGCATTGCTTTCGGGGCATAACTGGTTGCTTCGGATGTCATGCCGAACAGGGAATGAATCATATCCGGGTAGGAATGAATTCCGAAACAGAGAGAGATGATTCCGACTCCGAGTATGAGCATCGCAAGATATCCTGCAATACATAATAAAAATTCTTTCCAGATATGTTTCCGTGCAAGAATACCGTACAGGAATAAAACTACAATCAGCGTACATTCCACGATATTCGGAAATCTGGCAAAAACATTTAATGCAAGCACTGCGCCCGCAATGAAATACCACTTTTTCTTTCCGGTTTTAATTCCGTTTAGCAGTAAAATTACACCCATTCCAAACAGATAGTAGGATAAATAATGATAGAGAATCACTCTCGGGCACCATGCAAATCCCTGTGCCAGAAGGAGTCCTGTGAATACTACATAGGAAGGATAATATTTCTTTAGCAGGAAATAAAATGCCACGACAAATGCATTGCACAGAATCATGCAGAAAATTTCCATTCCGAGCATGGTGTGTCCGAAAGGCAGTTTGGTCAGGACATGTCCCGTAATATTTGCCAGAACGGTGGAAATCGCCCAGGTCTGATTCATGTGGGGAAATACGGTGAAATTCAAAAGATTATAGGCGGAATCCGTCACATCGATTCCGGTCCCCACATGCAAAAAAGGAAAGAGGAAGAGAACGGATGCAAAGACTACATCCAATACACTCCCCCTTAATGATCTGTTCTTTTTCTGATTCGTGTTCTCACTCATTTCACTACTCCGCTACAGAGAAATCATCATCTTTTTTCGGGAAAATAACATCCAGTTTTCCAAGCAGTCCCAATAACCATTTTCCCACTACGGATCGGAAGAATAAATCGAACAGTGTTTTCCGAACCCATTCGATAAATCCGCAGATAATAAAGACCGAAAGGACCACTCCGATAAAATGCAGAATAAAATACGGTTTTACCAGATACTCTTCCACCTTCCAGAATGTCTTCCAAAAATCACGAAGAAGGAAATGTTCATGGATTAAATATATTCCGAATGTCAGCGGGGATACAAAAAGAATCGCTTTGGCAAAAAAGCCGTCCGGAATCGTAATCGTTCGGAAGAACAGAAATAAGCAGACCGATGCGACTATAATTGTAGGTGAATTGTATTCCAGAAGCACCTGAATAAACACTTCAAACCTTCCGGTTGCATGGTAAATCATATTCACGATAAAGAAACTTCCCAGTGTGAAAAGACTTGCAAGGAAATAAATTCCGAGATACAGAAAGCGTTTCTTCTTTTTAATCGGAACAAAACGCCTGATATACGCTGCTACCACAAAGAGTGTCAAAAACCACATAAGGCCGTATCCCTTATCATCAATCGGTGCACTCTGAGGAAGTATGATTTTCCATAATCTGGAAAACAGAAGGAGCATGATAATCATAAGTCCCCTGTGCTGTACTTCGTTAAGTTTCCGCATTCCGAGCGCAGCGAACGGTGCAAGAAGATAAAAGAATACATAGGAAGAAGCAAACCAGTAATGTGCGGAAGCAATCGGGGTAAAAAAGATTCCTTTATAGTATGTTTCAAAAGCATAACCCGGCAATTGATTCAGACAGTAAAAAATCAGAAAAATGCCGGCGGAATAAAAGAATACCTGAACCACGATTTTAAAAGGCTTTTCCATTTTAGCCGTTGAATTGATTAAAAAATACCCGCTGATCATCATGTAAATATTGACCGCACCGTAAGACAGCACTTCCAGTGTCCATGCAAGCATTTTATTCACGATATGAGGACTGGAAACATACAAATCACCAATCTCGACAAGGGCATTTCCCTTCCCGAGATAGTGAAGCGAAATCACCATCAGCATGGCGAGAATTCGGAGCAGTTCCAGATTGGTTTCTCTTTTCTTTGCGTTCATATTATTCATCTTCCCCGTCCGCAGAATATGCACGATTTGCGTGAAGCATCATCTGAATCATGTTAAGTCTTGCTTCGAAATCCTTCCGGTTTGTTTTTACCACCGTATCCAGGATAAATCCGCAAATCAGCAAAAGAATCGCAACAATCATTACGGCGATGGATGCAAACAGTGTCGGGAATCTTAAGACCAGACCGGTGGATAAATACTCAATAAAAACCGGAATAAAGAACCCGAGACCTAATGCGAAAAACAAAAAGGAACAGATTCCGAAGAAGGATAACGGCTTATAATCCTTAAACAGTTTGATAATTGTCAGGATGACTTTAAAGCCGTCGGAATACGTATTCAGCTTTGAAACACTTCCGTCGGGACGGTCTCTGTACTGTACCGGAATCGTATCCAGCTGCATATTCTTATCCAGTGCAAAAATCGACATCTCCGTTTCAATTTCAAACCCTTTGGAAAGTACCGGGAAGGACTTTACAAAAAGCGGTGAAAAAGCACGATACCCGGTCATGATATCCGTAATGTTGCCTTTAAACAGAGAGTTTACCGCAGCACGTACCATGGTATTCCCGAGATTATGAAAGGGTCTTTTATTTTCCTGAAAATAGGTCGAAGAAAGCCGGTCGCCGATTACCATATCGGAATTCTTATAAAGCACCAGATCACACATTTCCTTTGCATTTTCCGCAGGATATGTATCATCTCCGTCAATCATCAGATAGCAGTCCGCATCGATATCACGGAACATGGTACGGATTACGTTTCCCTTTCCCTGTCTTCTCTCATAGCGGACAATCGCCCCTGCTTTTCTGGCGATTTCGTCGGTTCCGTCAGTGGAATTATTGTCATACACATAAATATCCGCCGAAGGCAGTGCCTCCTTATAATCCTTTACCACCTTTTCAATGGTTTTTGCTTCGTTGTAACAGGGTATTAAAACCGCAATTTTTTTCATTCTTTTCTGACAACCTTTCTAACAACGCACCTTTAAAAACTGTGCCATTCCGTGAAGTTTTATAATCTGATCTCCTGCCGGTACAAAGATACAGTCTCCTTTGAAAATATCCACTGCCGTATCTCCGGCATGCAATACTCCGCATCCGTCCGTACAAAGCAGAACCTGAAAGGTCTCCGAAAGTTCCGAAAATTCCATATACTCGCGTGTTCTTTCGGTATTAATCAACACTCTCTCCGTCTGGAAATACCTGCATCTGTTTAAAATTTCCGTAGCACTTCCCTTGGTGTATTTCAAAACACGAATCGGCTGTTTCGGAGATTCCGAAGATTTATAATCCATAACATCCAGCGCCTTTTCGATATGGAGCGGTCGTCTCCTTCCGTTTTTGTCAATACGGTCATAATCATATAAACGATACGTAAGATCAGAACTTTCCTGCACCTCTGCAAGAAGCGCTCCCTTGGAAATTCCGTGAATGGTTCCCGGAGAAACATAGAATACCTGATTTTTCGCTATCGGAACCCGTCTTAAAAGTTTCTCTAAATTTCCTTCTTCCAATGCTTTCTTTACTTCTTCTTTCGTGGTATCCGTATGGAATCCGTAAACGATTTCCGCACCGGGAGCCGCATCCAGAACGTACCACATTTCCGTCTTTCCGAGTGACCCGTTTTCATGAACCTTTGCATATTCATCATCCGGATGTACCTGGATGGATAAATCCTCTCTCGCATCAATCAGTTTGATCAGAATCGGAAGTTCTCCGTTTTCGTTTGCATGTCTTCCCATCATGCCCGGATTTTCCCGTAAGACTTCGTTAAGCATTCTGCCTGCAAAATCACCGGATGCAACCTCACTTACACCGGAAGGATGCGTGGAACATTCCCAGGTTTCAGCAAGCGGAGAAAGGGCAATTCCCTTTGAAAAATCATCATTTAACCGACTCCCGCCCCAGAGGTAATCCTTGCCGACGGGACGAAGCAAAAAGGGAAGGTTACATTTATTCCAGTTCGAATTTTTGCTTGTCATAAACACTGATCTCCTTGCCAAGCTGAACTTCAATTATTTTTAAAGTATCTTTCGCAAAAACGGTATGTCTGCAGCCTGCCTGCATCGTAATCACATCACCTACCGTAACATCCTGTTTCATTCCGTCCACAACGGTAGTGCCGTTTCCTTCAATGACTACCCAGACCTCATCTCTCATCCTGTGGGAATGATAATTCATGGAATGTCCGGGATTTAACGTAACCAGAATTGTCATGCTCTCGTCTTCCACATTTAACACACGAAAACTTCCCCAGGACTTCTCGGCAAACATCACCTGTCCCACAATATCATCCACGTACGGTTTGATATAACTGGATTCATGCTTGTCGGAAATCAGGATTCCTTCCGCACTTGCAGAAATAACGACATCGGATAAGCCCATCGTAAGAATCGGAATATTTAATTCATTGATAATGTGAACATTCTCGCAATGCTCATTCATAATACCTTTTCCGATTACGTTCTCCGGAACGGATTCCGTAAGCGTATTCCAGGTTCCTAAATCTTTCCAGGTTCCCACGAAGCGAAGTACCGAAATCTTATCCTCTTTTTCCGCCACGGCATAATCGAAACTGATTTTCTGAACCGTGGAGAATTTCCGGTAAAGATCTTCGTAATCGGTAAAATCCAGCAGTTCATGGGCCTTCTTTAACATATAGCCCATACGAAATGCAAAGACACCACCGTTCCATAAGGCACCTCTTTCGATGTATTTCGCGGCAAGTTCCTCACTCGGTTTTTCCTTAAACTCCAGAACCTTACTGACTTCTCTTTTATCCTCCGGAATGATATATCCGTATTTTGCTGACGGATATGTAGGTTCCATTCCGAGAAGACATAAATTGGATTCCGACTTTGTTGCCAGATTGCTCAATTCTTTCAGCGCCTGAAAATAATTGTCTTCCACGTAAGGGTCCACCGGACAGATGACTACAGGTTCGTCCTCTTTTACGCCCATTTTATCGTGCAGATACATGCAGGATAAAACAATAGCCGGGAAGGTATCCCTTCTGTCCGGTTCTATGGACACATCCACATCCGCACCGAGCTGATTCCGGATTTCGGAAAGCTGGGTTTTGGATGTTGCAATTGTAATCTTTACATCGGGATCGGCACCTTTTAACCCGCGGAACATTCTCTGTACCATGGATTCATATTCGCCGTCTTCTCTTTTAAAGAATTTGATAAACTGTTTGGATCTTACATCATTGGAAAGCGGCCAGAGACGTTTTCCCGATCCGCCGGAAAGTAATACTACATTCATGTTTTTTCTCCGATTATATCGTTTTCCTGATTTGCATGCTTACTTCAATGCATTGATTTTTGCGGCTTCCAGTTTGGCAAGCTTCCGGTCATGCTCCGCCATAATGCGAACCAGTTCCTCGTAGCTTGTTTTCTGCGGATTCCAGCCGAGTACTTCTTTTGCCTTTGCGGGATTTCCCCAAAGATTATCCACATCGGTCGGCCGGAACCACTGCGGATTTACGCATACCAGCATCTTTCCGGAGTTTGCATCATACCCTTTTTCCTCTAAGCCTTTCCCTTCAAAACGAAGCGTGATGCCGTTTGCCGCAAATGCCTTCTCGGTAAATTCACGAACCGTATGCTGCACGCCCGTTGCGATGACGAAATCATCCGGAGTATCCTGCTGAAGCATTAACCACATACATTCCACGTAATCCTTTGCATAGCCCCAGTCACGAAGGGAATCCATGTTTCCGAGCTCCAGATGATCCTGCAGCCCTTCCGCAATCCTTCCTGCCGCAAGCGTAATCTTTCTGGTTACGAAATTCTCGCCTCTTCGTTCCGATTCGTGATTGAAAAGGATTCCGTTTGCAGCAAACATTCCGTATGCCTCGCGATACTCCTTTACAATCCAGAAACCGTATTGCTTTGCAACCGCATAGGGGCTGTACGGATGGAACGGTGTTGTTTCCGACTGCGGCACTTCTTCCACTTTTCCGTATAATTCGGAAGTGGATGCCTGATACACTCTTGTCTTTTTGGTAAGTTCCAGTATTCTTACGGCTTCCAGAATTCTTAAGACCCCGAGTGCATCCACGTCTCCCGAGTATTCCGGGACATCAAAGGAAATCTGCACATGGGACTGTGCCGCAAGATTATATATTTCATCGGGTTTTGTTTCGCCGATAATCCGGATTAAAGAAGAAGAGTCCGTCAAGTCGCCTTCATGAAGCTTTATGCTGTTCTCTTTCAGGAGATGATCGATTCTTGAAGTATTGGATACCGAGGCACGTCTGATAATTCCGTGTACTTCATATCCCTTCTCCAAAAGAAACTCCGCAAGGTACGAACCGTCCTGCCCCGTAATACCGGTAATAAGTGCTGCTTTTCCCATATTATTTCTCTCCTTCCAAAGAATTATTATTCAACGTCAGTGCGGTTCCGAAAACCGCCCAGGTAATATATGCAATCATCGCATTCCGAAAATCAAATTCCGGGATGCAGAGTAACAAAAACAGAAATGCCGGGAAAATCAAAATGCCAAGGAAAACGCAAATACCGGTAAGGATCTGTTTTTTTTCTTTTCCTGTAAAAAACTTAAAGATTCCGTTTAATACGGCAGCCGAAACCAGCAATGCAAATCCGATACTGCTGCATTTTAAATAAAAGCTCGTAAGGCTTGCCGCCTTCTGCCACAGAATACTTACATAAAACGGATTCACGGTATCTCCCCAGGGATATTTCGGAAATGCCAGAATCCAGGGGGAAAGTACTGCCGCAAGCCACTCCTTGCAAAACCCTTTTAAAAATGCCGGTACACTGCCGAACGAACTCTCCGTCATTCCGGAAAGACGGATTCGGAATATATACTCCATCCACGTCGGAATATTCAGTTCATTTTCCGACGGGATACTGCTTACGATTCTGATAAATGCAATCGCAAAGAGAATCACCGGCAGGAAAATCATTACCATTGAAATGATTGCGGAAATACCCGGGCCCGCTCCTTTTCCGTTTTCTTTTTCGGTTTCTTTTTCAATTTCTTTTCCGTTTTCTTTCTTCGTATTTCCAAGTAAATGAAAAAGTGAAAGAATTCCGAGCAGACAGATTACGGGAAGCACTGCCATAAAATACTTCTTAAAAAAGAGTCCCAGAACCACCACCCAGACCCCGCTCATCAAAGCATAAATCCAGTCTTTTTCGCTGCCGCTCATTCTGAAAAACAGGAATGCATACGCGATAACCAGGAATGCCATGGAAAGTCCCGGTGCATCCGGAAGAAGCGTAAATTCCGTCATCCAGACATATGGGTTAAAAAGGATGAGCAGCATGAGCAGGAACGGATATCTTGCCGGAACCCGGTCTCCCGTTACTGCGCGTAAGAACGCAGCCGAAGCAAAATAGAAAAACGCTCCCGTAACGATAATCTGCAGAATATAAATCACCGGCAGCATCCAGGCACTTGAGGAAAGATGTGCATAGAGATTCTGACTCTCCGCAAAATTCTTATAATCCGTAAAATTATAAAATGCCCAGATAAGACCGCAGACAATCTCCGTAAGAAGTGTTGCCGCAAATATTCCGTTAAAGATTCCCGATACTGTCCGGTTTCCCTTTGTTTTCATTCAGTCGTCACTGCATTTCTATCTGTCTCAGCAGTTCAAGAAATCCTTTCGTATAAATTTCCCTGCCCTTTTCTCCCAAGTGCATATGATCCTGGAAAAGTCCTTCCTCCGTATAATTGGAATCATCAAGCTGCATACCTTCCAGATTGTCCAGAAAATACGTGTAAGGGTATTCCTTTGCCACATCCCGCATGGCGTCACGATAAGCGTCTATCGTTCCCTGTCCGAAATTAAAGCTTAATCCGGAAATCGGTTCCCCCACTTCGATTCCCTCATCGGAAACCTCCTGGTACCTGCAATAGGTAATGGAAGAAAGAATAATCGTCGCATCGGGACTTGCCTTATGCATTCTCTCGATTCCGCATCTTAAAGCCCCCTTATAGGTATGCTCATCGTATGGCTCTTCATTTTCAATCGGAAAGCCCGTAAAATAATCATTCATTCCGTAATGAAGAACCACATAATCCATGGCAGAATAATCAAGATGCTCCAAAATTAAAACTTTATCCCTGATATTACTGCTGGCGCTGTCTACGAATTCCTTATTTCTTGTCATCACGGAGAAATCTCCGGTCTCAATCATTTTGGACAAATTAAAAAGACTGAACATGCTGTAATAATTGGTACGTTTATAAGGCTTTGTGGAATTCGCGGCACAGGTTCCGCCGATTGCACAGTTATAGCAGACCGAATCATATTCCTGCATTACCATCTCCGGAATCTCGGTTCCGCCGAAGGAATAATCGATATTGCTGTCTCCTAAAAACAGAATCTGTTTTTTCTCCTGTTCCACGGCCGGAAAAATAATCTGCGGACGGATCCTTGCCACACAAATGCAAAGTGCCAGACTCCCCGCAAACATAAGGACTGCCGGAATCCAAAACAGTATTTGATTTATCCCTTTATGATTCTTCTCCCGATCCATTTCCAATTCTTTTCCAAATCGTTTTCTATGCCTGCATGAAATAGGTAACGCCCGTTAACAGTCTTATAAAAAACAGCAGGCCGCAATACATATGATATCCGAGGATTGCTCCCATGAACGAAGCATACAGAATTCTTAAGGGGTATTTTCCGCCCATAAAACGTTTGCTTCTTAAATTCATCATGAAATATACAATGCTTAACGCAAATACAACAAAAAGACAGATATCGTACCCCCAGGAAAAGTTTCCGTCAAGTGCCCTGGTCCCGGTTTCCTTCAGAAACAAAAGCTGCAGTGCACCAACCGTCCACATGCTCCAGGAAAAGAAAAACAGCGAATGCCCGGGGAGTGCTTTATTTTTTATGTCCCGGACCGTTTCCTTTATGACCGGAACAATGTTAAAAATAAAAATCAAAACCGGAAAAAGCGCCGATAAAATCATCGTAAGATACGGTTTATCGGCTCTTAAATACACATTGTATCCGAAATCAATCGCAATTCCGTTTCCCGTTTCTTTTCCGAATAAAACAAACTCCTGAAACAGCACGATTCCGATGGACGGAATAACCGACGACGCAAAAAGAAGGATTCTTTTAATCGGAACTTTACGGTATAAATCATAAAACAGACCGAGAAACGCTACCGGTGCAAATACCAGAAGAAAACTGGTCTTTGTTGCGGTGGACAAGGTTAAAAATACCGTAAAAAGAATCCAGTCCTTCCAAATCCACTTATTTTTATAAGCATAAAAAATCTTAATATAATAAATCAGCGTCAGTACCGCAAAAAACTTCATCACCGTATAGGTGGAATTATGCCAGACCGAAGGGGACTGATAGCCTACATATCTCTGATAATGAACGGCATTTACAAAGCAGGGCATTACGATATTGACCGCAATTGCCGCACCGAGTGCGGACCACTCCATACCCTTTACGGACCATTTGGAAAAAACAAAATTCCAAAAGAAAAAGAAAGTTGCAACCACGGTTCCGCCGGCGAATACCGCAAGAAAAACTGCCACCCATATGTGATACCCGGGAAGAAGATAAAACAGTCTGTAAAATATTGCCGTTAAGGAATATCCCCATCCGTCCTCCGCCATTTGTAAATGAGCCGGCAGGTCAGACTCAAAGAAAAGGTCGTGCGCAGCATGTGCCTGCATGAAAAATAAGTATCCGCAGGCAAGTGTATAAGCGGCAAATATTATGCATGCCACGATTCGAAATACTGTATTCTGTTTGCTGCGGTCAATCTTTTTTTCTTCCACGATAAAAACTTCCGGATAATTATTTTTTGTTACCGATTACTTCACGAATCACATACTGCGGAGAATTGTTCATGCAAAGATACATTCTTCCGACATACTCACCGATCATGCCGAGCATCAGCATAATCATACCTCCGATGAAAACAAGGACACTCATTAATGCAGAGAATCCTGCCTGTACATCCACCAGAATCAGTTTCTTTATAATCGTATAAATTCCGTAAAGGAAGCCTCCGCATGCACAGACGCAGCCGATGAAGGTTGCAATCCGAAGAGGCTTAATGGAGAATGCAGTAAAACCGTTAAACCATAAGGATAACAGTTTCCCGAGTGTATAGCCGCTTCTTCCGACTTCTCTGGCGCGGTGGTTCACTTCCACGTTCGTAATATTCTTTGTTGCACGAAGCACCAGTCCGATGACGTAGGAATACGGCTGTTCGTAGCGAAGCATATCATTTACGACAAAGCGCTTTACGGCAAAATAACTGGATATATAAAGTTCCTTCGGTTTTCCGAGCATCACTCTGGTCATCAGCTCATTGACCTTGCTTCCGAAATTCCGAAATCCGCTGTGCTGTTTTTTCCCGTAACTTGCATAGCAGACATCATATCCCTCTTCCAGTTTTGCAAGAAGTTTTCCGACTTCATTTGCCGGAGTCTGTCCGTCATCGTCCAGGCACACCACGATATCTCCTTCGGAAATACGCATGCCCGCCATCAGTGCCGCATGCTGACCGAAATTCTTTGCAAGATCCACACCGGTTATAAAATCATATTTTTCACATAACTCCCGAATTGTAACGAAGGTATTATCCGGCGAAGAATCATTCACCAGAATCACTTCATACGTATACTGTGTAAGGGTATTCATGGTATCCGTAATTTCATGAATGACACCCTCAATTGTCTGTTCCGATCGGTAGCACGGAATCACAAACGATATGCTTTCTTTTTTCAAATCTTTAGTACTCATTTTTCTTCCTTCCGTTCCGACGGATTGATAATTCCCATCAGAACAATGTCTTTATACGTTCCGTTTACGAAAACATCATCCCGAAGATAAGCTTCCCTTTCGAATCCCGCATTCTCATAACTTTTAATCGCCGCAATATTGTCTGCATGCACGCGTAAGAATAAGCGGTGAAGGTGTAACGTCTCAAAACAGTAACGAATCATCAGCTTTGCGGTTTTACTTCCGATTCCTCTTCCTCTTGCGGCATCTTCCCCGATAAAAATACCGTACTCCGCTTTCTTATGTTCCTTACTGATATCCCGGATATAAACGCTTCCGACCGGGATGTAATGATCTTTTTCCGGACTCCCGTTTCCGGATTCTTCCGACGTTGCAATACAGATAATCAGCTGATCCGCCTTCCCGGCCATCACGTAGTTTTCAAGCCAGTAGTTATGCGATTCCTTCGTAAAGAGTCTTTGATCAATAAAATGCGATCTGACGGAGTCACTGTTTCTCCACCTGATGATATTATCGGTATCTTCAAAAGTTATTTTACGAAGATAGATTCCCTCTCCCTCAATCACAATTTGCTGCCGATCCATGAATTGCAATGCTCCTTTTTTACAATCTGCTTCATCAAATTATTTCAAATCAAAAGTTTCAAATCAAAAGTATAATCAGGCGTAGAATTCCTTCACCTTACCGATGATGTATTCCGTCTGCTCTTCCTTTAAGCCGTAATAAAGCGGAAGGCGAACCAGTCTTTCGCTCTCTTTGGTAGTATATTTATCTTCTCCGGAAAATCGTCCGAATTTCAGTCCTGCCGGTGCGGAATGAAGCGGTACATAATGGAATACCGAAAGAATATCATTTTCCTTTAAGAAGGAAATCAGTTTCGAACGTTCCTCCAAATCATGTGCTTTGATATAAAACATGTGTGCATTGTGTTCGCAGTGCGAAGGAATAAACGGCAGTTCAATTTTTCCCGCATCCTTTAATCCTTCCAGACCTTTGTAATAATGATTCCAGGTATCCATACGGTCCTTAGTGATTTCATCCGCAAGTTCAAGCTGTGCATATAAATATGCCGCATTCAGTTCGCTGGGAAGATAGGAAGAACCCTTGTCCACCCAGGTATATTTGTCAATCTGACCGCGGAAAAATTTGGCCCTGTTCGTTCCCTTTTCCCGGACAATTTCCGCATTCTCAATATTTTCTTCGTCTCGGATTAAAAGCGCACCGCCTTCTCCCATGGAGAAATTCTTTGTCTCATGGAAGGAAAAGCAGCCGAATTCTCCGAAGGTACCCAGTGCCTTTCCCTTATAGGTGGACATGATACCCTGTGCCGCATCTTCAATCACCTTCAGATTGTATTTTCCGGCTATTTCCATAATCTTATCCATCTCACAGGAAACACCTGCATAATGAACCGGAACGATTGCTTTTGTCTTCTCCGTAACGGCTGCTTCAATTAAGTTTTCATCAATATTCATGGTATCCGGCCGGATATCCACGAATACGGCACTCGCCCCGCGGAGAACAAATGCGTCCGCGGTTGAAACGAAAGTATAGGAAGGCATAATCACTTCATCCCCCGGCTTAATATCCGCCAAAATCGCGGCAAGCTCCGTCGCATGTGTACAGGATGTTGTAAGAAGTGCTTTTTTGCTTCCCGTTTTATTTTCCAGCCAGGAATTACACTTCGCGGTGAATTCCCCGTCTCCGCAGATTTTCTGGTTTTCCACCGCCTGCTTAATATATTCCATTTCATGTCCTGTAAAAGGCGGTACATTGAATCGAATCATAATATCCTCCAATTTATTTGTTTTTGATCATGTATTTTCTACAGATTATCCGTCTCATCGCGGATAATGAATCTCGGTCTTCCCTTCACTTCTTCGTAAATTCGTCCTAAATAATGTCCGATAATTCCGAGGCTTACCATAATGCATCCGCCGATCATTAAAAGCAAAAGGATAACCGTGGTAAAGCCTTCTACTGCGATATGTAAGAAGTAATTCACCAGTGTTTCGACTCCCAGTACGATGGAGAAGATTACCATGATAAATCCGACCACCGCAATGATTTTTAACGGAGCGGTTGTAAAGGAAGTTGTATTGGAAATGGCATATTTTACCAGTCCCGAGAAGGACCATTTACTCTTTCCTTTGGTGCGTTCCTGTACATCATATTCTACGGATGCGGACTTAAATCCTACCCAGAAGGAAAGCGCCCGGAAGAATGTATTGCTCTCATTCAGGGAAAGAAGTGCATTCACGGCCTTCCGGTCAAGGAGTTTGAAATCCGAAGTGGAATTCATGTCAATCTTCATCAGACTGCTCATGATTCCGTAGAATATGGATACAAACAGCTTATGAATCGGACTCTCTTTTCCCCTGGAAGATTTAATGCCTTCAATCACTTCATACCCGTCTTCCCAAAGACGGTACATCTGTACCAGTGTCGCGGGCGGATGCTGCAGGTCGCAGTCAATGACCGCAACACAGTCTCCCTTGCTTTTGGAAAGACCCGCAAAGATTGCCGCTTCTTTTCCGAAATTTCTGGAAAACTGCAACCCTTTAATGCGGTCATCCTTCTTGGAAAGTTCCACTACCCTGGCAAAGGTTCCGTCCTTGGAACCGTCGGATACAAACAGAAGGTCATATTCAATATTCGCTTCTCCCAGAACTTCCCCTATTGCCCGTGCGGTGCTCTCGATATTTTCTTCTTCGTTGTAGGATGGAATCACTACAGTTAAATGGCTCATTCTGTCTCCTTTTTGGTATACAGCCGATTATGTGTATTTCTTTAATATTCCGTATTTATTCCGTTTTTATTCCACATTTCTCTCTGGCACTTCCGTCTTCACATACAGAATCCCGTCCACCACTTTCACGCTGTCTGCTGCCGGGAATGAATCCATTTCCCGGTAAGCATCCGAATTATAGATTTCAACCACTTTCTCATCATCCGTAATCACATTTAAGGAAACATTCAGATAATGTTCCATAAATGCCTGAAACTGTTCTCCTTTGTAGATCAGCATATCGCCGGTACTTCCGTAAATGCGCTCGGTCACGTCGGATGTGATATCCGTAACGGGATATTTGTTCTCATCCAGAACTCCGATCATCATGACCGGCATTCCGGTATAATAACCCGGTGTCTGCTCGATACGGTCCGCAAGACGCACACAGTATGCATATGTTTTTTCATACCGTTCGGTCATGTTAAAGTATGCAATCTGGTCCGATAAAAAGTACTGCCAGCAAAGAAGCAGTGCACCTGCCGTTGCCGCGATACCCATGATGACTTTTGTACTTTCTTTTGTTTTATCTTTTGTACTTTCTTTTGTTTTATCTTTTGTACTTTCTTTTGTTTTATCTTTTGTACTTTCTTTTGTATTTTTCTTTATACTTTCTGCCGTACTCTCTTCTGTACTTTTCCCACCGGTTTCAAACCTAAGAAACCGTTCCGTCAAAACCACTGCCATAACCGGGAAAAGTCCCCACTGCATTCTCATTAAGAGATGATAGAATGCTTCGGAAGAGATCAGCAGGATTACATTACATCCGAGCGGTATCAGGATCACGCAAACCGCAATCAAAAGCCATTGATACCATTTTCCGATTGCTTTGGTTCGGATCATCAAAATAACTGCCGAAAGAATCGCGATTCCGAATAACAAAAGCAATGCCGCATAGGAAAAGCCGTTTAAAATAAATATTTTTCCGCTTCGTAAAAATCCCGCAAAATCCTTATACGCATCAAGAACCATGCCGGGAAGTGTGGAAACGGATACTTTTCCCATATTGTTGATTCCCTGATAGGTATCCAAAACCTTCCCCTGTGCCGCCAGGCAGATTTTTAAGACCACAAAATAAAGAATTCCTCCGAGAGCACCCATTGCAAGATAACGGACTCCCTGAAGCAGTGTCTCCTTTATGTTCCGGTTTTCCATGCACATTAAGATTAAATCAAACAGGCAAAGAAGAATCGTCGCCGCCAAATATGCCTGATAGGTACCCATGCTGAAGCAAAGGGCAAGCGCACCGAAAAGCCATCCGATTTTTTTGTATTTCTTAGTCAGTAAAACCGCCAGCACGGATAAGGCAAATGCCATAAAATACCCGTCTGCGGTATACATGTATGCGAATGTTGCCGCAACTGCAGGGAAGGCAACAAGAAGTGCTCCCGTAAGCCCCATTGCGACATAATTTTTGATTCCGAAAAGCTTCGTAAGAAAAACCGCCGCTACTGCCAGAAAGAAAACTGACAGAATTCCGATTAACCATTTCAAATCGTAGTATGAGGAAAAACCGCAGGCGACGGTTAAAAACCATCTTCCGCTCGTTACCATGTTCTGATCAAAATAGAAATTCGTCATTGCATCCGCATTCGGAAGATTTCCGATCATAACAGGAAAATGCACCAGTAATCCGACTACAATTGTAGTCAGAAACGGAATCATGATATTCGGTTGTAAGAGTTTCTTTTCTGTTTTTCCCATAATTACTTCTTTTCGCGGATGATATATACCGGCCGGTTCTTAATCTCGTTATATGCCTTCGCCAGATACATTCCGATAATTCCGCTTACGAAAAGCTGAAGACCGGCAAAAAATGTAATCATACATGCAAGGGATGGCCAGCCCATTACCGGATCGCCGAATATCAGTGCCCGGATGAACAGGAATACTACCGCAATCAGCGCAAGAATGCAGAACAAAAGTCCCACAAACGATGCCCACTCAAGAGGTGCCGTCGAAAAAGCCACGATTCCTTCAATCGAATACTTAAACAAAGAGAAGAACGACCATTTCGTTTTTCCGGCAACGCGTTCGCGGTTCTCGAAATTAATCCATTTGGTCTCGAATCCGACCCAGCCGAAAATTCCCTTGGAGAACCGGTGATATTCCTTCATGGACAGAATCGCATCCACCATCACACGCTTCATAAAACGATAATCCCTGGCACCGTCCATCATGTTCAATTTTGCTATCCGGTTCATAATCCGGTAAAACATTCTTGCAAAGAAAGAACGGATCGGCGGTTCGCCTTTTCGGTTCACTCTTCTGGTAGCCGCACAGTCATACCCTTCTTCTTT
>CADANR010000022.1:0-19349 GCA_902789265.1 uncultured Lachnospiraceae bacterium
ACGATTGAACACTTTTCCATTGAGATTCCTTTCTTTGGTCATCTTTCTCTCGTAACCGTTTTATTTTCAACCCTGTAGACCGCATCACATTTTTCAATTGTCTGCAGACGGTGTGCAATAATGACCAGTGTCTTGCTGCCCTGAAGACGGTTAATCGAATCCACGATTGCCTTCTCGGTATCATTATCCAGTGCACTTGTAGCCTCATCCATAACCAGCACTTCGGGATCATCATATAAAGCCCTTGCAATTCCGATTCGCTGTAACTGCCCTCCCGAAATCTGCAAACCTCTTTCGCCGGTTCTGGTCTCAAGCCCCTCAGGGAGTCCTTTCACGAATTCATCAAGCTGTGCTTCTTTTAACACTTCCCATACCCGTTCATCATCGATTTCATCTTCCGGAATACCGAAGGCAACATTGTGCCTTATATCGCTGTCGAAAATAAATATGTCCTGCGGAATATATCCGACATTCTTTAACCACTTCCGGTAATTATTTCCTTCCATGATATTCACGCCGTCAACCGTAATGGTTCCTTCCTGCGCCTTTAAAAGTCCCAGTAAAATATCCACTATCGTGGATTTACCGGAGCCGGTGGTCCCGACGATACCGACGCTTGCCCCGATTGGAATGGTTAAGTTCGCATGCTCTAAAATATTGACGCCTCTGGTGTTGTCATAGTGAAACGTAATATCCGATAATTTGATTTCCTTTGTAGCAGGGAGTTTTTCTTTGGGAATCTCCATAAAGGAAATGTCTACGTTTCTCTCTTCGATTTCATCCTGCAGATTATCCGAAACGCCCATGAAGAACGGTTCAAAATATGCAATATTATTTAACTGGTTATTGATTCTGTTCGCACAGGGCATCAGTCTCGTCAGACCGAATACAAACGCGGTTACCGTTGCAATCATTCCGATGATATCGCCGCCGGTTAAATACAGATACAGGAAATACCCGATGACGCCGCCCATGCAGACCACCTCGATAATCAGTCGCGGGATGTTGTTGTAAATCGTATATTTCTGAACCGCATTTACATATCCGCGGCCGCAATTGATATACTCATCCACAAAGTATTTTTCCCTGCCGCTTACCTTCACTTCCTTAATTCCCATAACAGTCTGGGAAATATGCTTGAAAAGACCGGAATAATAATCCTGGTTTTCCTGTCCCGCTTTATTCAAAAGCGGCTTTAAAAATGCTTTAATGAGAAGCAGCGTAATGATCAGTAACAGTGCCACCACCGATGTCATCACCGGCTCCTGAATGAATAAATACACGGCAATACAGGCTGCTACAATCACTTCGGAAACAAGTGTTAAAAGCGACTGAATCAGGCCGTACATATTATTGACATCCGATGTGATCGTTCTCTGGATTACTGCCGTGTCGGCACTCAGGAAATATTCATAATCCCGGCGGATGAAATTTTTCATCATACGTTCCGAAGTACGGAACTGGTTGGAAAAGATAAAATGATATAACAGTTTGTATTCCAAGTAGATATAAATATTCTTGATGATGAAGACTAAAATGAGTCCCACCATAATGAATATGCCGAATGTCTTCTCCGAGCCGAACGGAAGGGACTGCTTTATCGCACCGATAATCGGAATCGCATCCAGTTTTTCCGGCGTCAGAATCAGGGTAACAACCGGAATAATCGCGGCAACGGAGAATGCCTCCATGATTGCTCCGATAAACAGAATAATGATTAATCCCACCATCTGCATTTTTTGTTTCCGGTCCAGCAAGACCATTAATTTTTTTAAGATTTTAATCATTTTTTCCTTCGTCTCCCGGCATTACCGCGCCTTCATAGACAACTGTTTTTCCGGGCTTTTTTATTTTCATGATCAAGCGATGCGTCCGCTTACTGAGACGCGGCGCCGTTGCAAGTATTTTTAAATTCCGCTTTTCCTTTGCGGAAAGATACGGATTGGAATCGATCTCCTTTTTGTGTTCTTTCAAAAAACGGATGATTCCGTCGCAGACCGGATTGTCCTTCATCATCTCCACCGGAATATGGAGCATATAATCCAGTCTCTGGAAAAGTCTGAAACGTTCCGCTTCCGTAACCGCCGACGGAAATTTGGAGAGTGCCAGTTCATATGCCATATCGGAATTCTGAATCATTGCATCATAGAATTCCGTTTTAAAGGTTCCTCTCGTATTGGAGTAATCGGAAAGCACAATGTGGTAACCGGTTTTTCCGACCTTATATACTCCCTTTGTATCCTGAATCATCTGTATGACCAGTTCGAAATCTTCGTTCAGTTTCCCTTCCGAGAACGCATAATTATTTAAAAAATCCCTGCGGATGATTTTCGTGCAAAACGAAGCATCTCCGACGTGCAGCATCAGCAGGCGGAAATCCTCTTCCGAGGAAATAAATCCAACCTCTCCAGAATCGTCCTGCGGTCCTTTTAAAAGTTCCCCGCTCTCGGAATGATAACAGGTCTGAATCTGGACTATATCCGCATTCCCGTTTTCCACTGCGGCTTTCAGAAGACTTTCATACATATCTGCTTCCACATAATCATCGCTGTCGCAGAATCCGACATAATCGCCGGTCGCATTCCGAATCCCTAAGTTTCTTGCAGAGGAAGAACCGCCGTTTTCCTTATGAAACACTTTGATATTTGAATTGGCATTTCCGTACACATCACAGATTTCTCCGGAAGAATCCTTTGATCCGTCATCCACCAGGAGTATTTCCATGTTCGGATGCGTCTGGGAAAGGAGACTGTCCACACAGCGTTTTAAATATTTTTCCGCATTGTATACCGGAACCACTACGGATATTCTGTATTCCTCTAAGGGCATTTCCATTCTCCCTTCAGATAACGGTACATCTTCTTTTCGGGAATGACATAAGCCTCACTTAACGGTCCTTCCTCTTCAAAGGAAATCGTTCCGTTTTGTAATTCCTCACAGAATTTTACAAGCCTCTTTGCTGCAATGTGTGCATTCCACATATTCTTTATTGTTTCGTATGCGTTATCCTGCAGTCTTTCCCGAAATGATTCGTCTTTTAAAACCCGGGACAGACATTCCGATAACTGACCCACATTTCCGCTTTCGTAAATCAGGCCGTTTTCATTGTCGCGAACAAGGAACGGAACCGCTCCGGCCGCATGGGATGCAATCAGAACGCATCCACTGTTCATGGATTCGTTTGCAACCACACCCCAGCCTTCTTCATAATCGCTGGTAAAAAGATATACATCCGCTTTTTCCATCTGCTCCCTTACCTCTTTCGGAGAAAGGGCACCTGTAAAAGTAACGGTCTCTTCCAGGTGATTGGCAGATACATAGTTTTTCAGTTCCTCTTCGCATTCGCCGTTTCCTACCATGACAAAGCGGAACTTAAGCCCTTCTTCACTGCATGACTTAACGGCCTTCAACGCATCCATGCCGTGCTTCCAGGGAATCATTCTTCCGGCCCATAAAACCATCGGAATCTCTTTTTCTTTTTTTGCTTTCCGCGTTGCTCTTTCAAACTCATGAAACTCGGGAAAATAACCCCATTTCAAACGTTTTCCGCGGTAAGCTTTAATGATTTCGAAATCATCCGCCACATATCCGCCGTAGCAGAGAAGATATACTCTGTCTTTGGAATAGCGGGTATGGTCATGATGCTTTTTTATTAATCCTCTCGGAGAAACTGCTTTCCACTGACCTGTTTTGTAAAGTCTCTCCCAGGTTCTTAAGACAATCTTTTTTTCGCTTAAGCGTTTCGCAATATAGGATTCATCATCCAGTCCGTCAAAAATCGCAATATCGCATGTATCAATCAGTTTCTGTATTCCTTCCGGGTCGGAATCGTATACTTTTACATAAGGGATTTCCGTACCGCTTTCCACCCATCCCATTTTGATTCGTTCCTCTTCCATCGGCTCGGTCTGGATAAAGGTATAATCCTCTCCCCAGATTTGATAAAGTTCATCGGAGAGCGGAATCTGATGATGGTTAATGTAATTGGAAATAAAGGTTACTTTCATAAATCCCCGTTCGGTTCACTTGTTCTTTCAGGCACCCGGTCGTTTTGATAAATTTCCTGATACATTTCCAGAAGACGTTTTACATTTGCGTCTTTATTATGTTTTTCGAAAGCACGCAATTTCCCTTTTTCCACACAGGCCTTCGTTTTCATTCCGCCTTCATCGAGATCTTTAAATACGGTTTTGATTGCATCTGCCAAAAGTGCAGGATCGTTATTCTCATAAAGGAATCCGCAGTCAGCAGGCATAATATCCGAAACGCCTCCGACATTGCTTGCAACCGACGGAACGCCAAGTAACAATGCTTCCGCCAGACAGTTCGGCGAATTCTCCATAACGGACGGAAGCACAAACACATTACAGGATAAGAATTCCTTTTTCATTTCTTCCGCACTGACCTGACCTAAGAAATGTATCTTTTCCTGAATGCCCTCTTCCTTCATGAGTTCGTTTAAATATTTTCCGTAGGTAGGAATTAAGATTTTTTTCTTTAATCCGCCTACACCCGTAATCGTATTTCCAGCAACCCTGACGGTGAAATCCGGATAGTCAGCTTTTAATAATCCTAGGGCCTTAACCAGTATATGAAATCCCTTAATCGGATAATCACACTGGGAAACAAAGATACCGTGCTTCGTCATCGAATCCTCTTCCCATTCGTCACCTTCATAGAAGATGCTGCGCATGGTTTCGTTTAAGGGAAGATATTTCGCATTCGGATTCAGTTCCTTTGTGTATTGAAGATCCAGTTTCGTTCTACCCGTTACATATCCCGTAAGTAAAAGTGCCTCGCTTTCGTGTGCGGCACGAAGTTCGAATTTCTTTTTCTGTGCCTCCATGTTATCGGACTTTAAACTGTCACGGAATGTATTTTTATGAATCCACTCTTCCTCCACACCGGTTAAGTATTCTTTTGCAAGTGCATTGCATACTCCCTGGAATCCGATTAACACCTTCTTGGGATTCCTGAGTGCCCTTACCGCTGCGAGAGTATGTGCATATTCCGTTCCGAAAATATGAACAATATCCGGTTTGAACTCCGAAAAAATCTGTCCGAAACGTTCCTCCATTTTGGGATCGTAATTCTCGGGATGTTCGGTATCTTCTTCAAATGCAAATACATCATGGTCATCCACGATATTGTTGTAGTCCGCTTCCGCAGGGAAACATAATCCCAGATCCATCTGCAGGTCTTTTGCGGAAAGTGCATCAAAAAGACCGTTTAACCATCCCTCTTTATTGGAACCCGGCATATTCAGTTTCTCGGCAATCTGTCCTACGCACTGATTGCAAATCCACAATACTCTCATCGATAAATACTCTTCTTTACTTTGTCATATGCTCCGGAAAAAGGACTGTCCTGCGCAATCCACTTTCTTACGGGCTGCAGGGTAAAAACACGAAATGCCTTTTCTTTCCGAAGCTGTTTTTTCGTCATATATTTTTCCGTAATTACATGATGCTCATACGCATCTCTTTTTTTATTTTCCTTTGTTTCGGAATATCCGCCGCCTTCATAATCGCAGACAGTAATTCCCAGATAAACGGGGCGGACGTTCTTTTCAAAATAGTGATGCAGAAAGAATTCATAATCCGCGCGAATCTTAAACTTGGGATTTAACTGCTTTTGTCTCCACAATTCCCGCTTGAAGAAACAGGACTGATGATTCGGGATATGTCTGTAGCAGATGGAAGGAGTAATTTCCTTCGGCATATGAATTACGTTTCCGACCTTTCGAAAGTACGCATCCCCGTAGTAAATCTCCTTATTTCCGGTTTCTTCCGTCACGGCAGCGGTTTTTGTCAATACATCATCCGATGCATAATAATCCCCGCAGTTCATAAACGAAATGTATTCACCCTTTGCAAGCTTTACCGCAATGTTCATGGCATCATAGATTCCGCTGTCTTTTTCCGAAATGAGTCTTAGCGAACATCCCGCATTTCCTTTCCGGTAAACGCCGTCCGTTTCTTCGTAACCGGAGGATTTAAGAAACTCTTTTAAGAACGTAAGCGAGTCATCCTTCGAACCGCCGTCCTTTATCAGAACTTCAAAATCCTCGAAATCCTGCTTTAATACGTTTTTAATTGTTTCGGTAAGCTTCGTCCCCGAATTGAACGAAACCGTGACCACCGTAAATTTCAATTTTCCGTCCTCTCCCTGTTTCCAATGATTAAGTACTCAGTGCGTAATCCAGCTCCAGTACGGAACGATGTGGCTTGATACATCTCTTGATGTATGCAGGAAAAAAAGATAGTATCCCGCTCCCGCAATGCCGGTTACAATCGTAAGCGGTATTCTCACTTTCTTCGACTTAATGCTTAAAAGCACCGAAGGAATTAAGAATATCTGATATACGTTTAAAAAATATCCGATTCTTGAAATGACCGGCATAAAGGAACAACAGCAGTAAACAATCAGCGCCAGCAGATTACACTGGAAATAGAACCGGTTTCTTTCGTTGTCCTTTATTGCACTTTTGTAAAAGATTAAGGCAAAAACAAGAACCGCTGCACATTTTGCAATTTGTACTACACTTGTAGTCTGAGTGTCATATACCGAATTCTCGTAATACGGGTAGAACAAAAATATGATTCTTCTGTAAAATCCCGGAAATGCCAGAAGACTTGCCGCAAACACTCCGAGAACGGGATAAACCCAGACCTTCCACTTAAGTCTGGCAACCGGGTAAACCACCAGGCAGAATAAAACCGCCATGTGAAAGGTTGCCGCAAGGAGCAGAAGCAGAATAAATTTCTCATACTCCTTCGTAAAGAGAAAATACACCGCAAACATTGCTACGGCGAGTACCAGGTAATACCGGATGGAATTAAATCCGGAAAGGTAAATCCCGAAAACCATATACAGGAAAAAGGAATACCCGAATTTCTCACTCAAAAGGTATAAGGACCGCATTGAGAAATAAATCGTAGCTGCTGCAACAATTCCGAAAATAACAATGTAATTGTCTTTTCCGAATGCGAAATGGCAAAGTCTTACAAATGCATTAAATCCAAACTCCGTGGACACATGTCTGTTTTGATGGATCAGACTGAAAATCGATGTGTATTCCCAGTAATCATTTCCGATTGCGATTCTGCAGGCGCTCACCATAAGCAGGAAGGCAAAGATTCCGAAAAGAAGACTGAAATTCTTAAGTCCCCCCCGGGTCATAATCCGTGCATCTTTTTCACAGACAATATTCTCTTTTCGTTCCACCAGCATAGACAATGCAATTGTTATGACGGCAAGAATCAGATAAATAATCATAATATCCTACTTGTTCTCTTTGGCCCTGCGTAACCGGTTTCCTTCTTTGATTCCGTCCCGGATTAATTTCCATGCTTTCTTTCGTCCGATTTCGCTCGTGTCGATATTTTTCTTTAAATGTACAAAGCGGAATGCCCAAAGGAGCGCAAACCCTTTGTAAAGAAAAGCAAATAACACACCTCTGTCAAAAAAGAATTTCTCCGTAAATCCGTTAAACCAGGTGGAGCTTTCCGCCACCTCCCGACCAAGCACCTTTTCGGAAGTATAAATCCTGATCCCGTTTCTCAGTGCATCCAGTAAAAACAGGGAATCCTCTCCGTTGGAGTATATGGCACCCCCGCCGAACAAAAGAGAAAACTCTATATGGTTCTTTACTAATTTCTCTCTTTTCACGGCGATACTGTATGCCGGATATCTGCCGCAGCTTGTCTTGGTAACTTTTCTTACATCCTCATTCCAGTAAGTCTTCCGGTCCTCGGATACCACCATGTTAAAAAGAATCATATCGGCATCCGGGTTTTCTTCAAACGCGGAAAGAATCTTTTCTTCATATCCTGCCTCGTAAATAATGTCATCATCGGAAAACAAAACCAGATCCGCCGTTGCATTCCGAAGGCAATCGTTTCTGCTTTTTCCGACCCCCCGGTCGGAGCTTGAAATCAGAAGCACCTCACTGCCCTTAAATTCCAGAGTGGTTCTTTCATTCTTTTCGCACTGGTTTACCAAAACCGCCGGAGTCTGAATATTCATTTTTTCCAGTAATTTCTCCGGCTCAACATCCAGCGCGGAAATCAAGACTTGAAGTGTCACCGAGGCTCTCCATGAATGACTTTGCTTTAAGCAAAATCTTTTTTTCTAAAATCTGCTTCTCTCAATTTAATAATTTAAAATACTTTAAACCTTAACCGGTTTCTGATAGCAAAGTAACGTTTTTGAATCCGCATCATAAAGGATTGCACCAAGTACCCTTACTTCCTGTACTTCCAGAAAGGCAAGTGCCTCTTCTATCCGTTTTCCGTTTCCGGCTCCTGCCCGGATCAGCACAATCACACCGTCCGATTCCTTCATGGCTTTGGCCGCTTCGGGATTTTTAAGAATCCCTTCTGTCAAAACCAGAACTTTTCCTGCCTCCCCGAGCTGTTCCTTAACGAAATCCATACGCTCGCTCTCTATTCCTTCCGGTCCGGAAATATCAGACAAAAAGACTTTTGTTTTCCCTTCCAGAACCGTATTCAAATTCATTTCCGTCTCTTTTTTCTGACGGTCACTTATATGTTTTCCGGACCTGTCAAAGCAGGCCAGTGTCGGAATTCCGTAACGGATTTTTGTTGTTTCCGGAAGATAAACCGAATCATCAACGGCAAATACAAAGAGCAGAATCACAAGGGAGGCGATAAAGCCGACCACCGCTCCGGTAATACTCATCCGGACAGTTCTGTTATCCCATTCTTTTTTTACGGCAGTCGATGCAGAAGTAAAAATCTGTACCTCATCCACATCCACCATGCGTTCCCCGAGACTCTGAATCGCTTTTTCATAAGCATTCGCGATTGCAACCGCGCGTTCCGGGCTTTCCGCGGTAACCGTAACCGTAACAAGACGAACGTCACTCTCAAGACCGGCAGTTGCGACATCCCTTAAGTATTCATTGCTGCAGTCAAAGCTTAAATTTTTCTTTGCTTCCTCAATGCAGGCATCGGAGTCTGCAAGTGTCTGCCAGGTATAGTCGTTGATATATACATTCTCAAGCCTTACGTCATCCGCATAGGTTAAGTAAAGCTGAGATGTTGCCACATATTGTGCTGCCGGAGCAAAAACGTAATTCTTAAGATAATAGATTCCACCGAACAAAACCGCCATAAGAACAGTACCGCAAAGAAGAATCCATATTTTTTTCAAAAGAAACAGCATCAGGAGTTTTAAATTCAAAGGCTCTTTCATTTGTTATCCTCCTCCGACTCTTTCTTAAGCGCGGTTAACTGCCCCTGTTCCACACCTTCGGTTGCATCCGGCAGGAATAATACTTTCAGGGTTAAAAGCATCAGACGGATGTCAATCCAGGTGTTGTAATTCTCGATGTATAACAGATCGAGTTTTAATTTGTCATACGGCGTGGTATTGTATTTGCCGTATACCTGGGCATACCCCGCAAGACCCGCTTTTACCTTTGTCCGGAATTCGAATTCCGGCATGGTCTTTACATACTCTTTGATAATCTCCGGCCGCTCCGGTCTCGGTCCGATAAAGGACATGTCTCCGGCCACGATATTGAAAAGCTGCGGCAGTTCGTCGATACGGACTTTCCGGATAAAACGACCGATCGGGGTGATTCTCGGATCCCCCTTTGATGCAAGCCTTGCTTTTCCGTCTTTCTCCGCATCCACTCTCATGGAGCGGAATTTTATAATCTTAAAGACCTTTCCGCCGATGGTCACTCTCTTTTGCTTGTAAAATACGGGACCGCCGTCCGAAAGCTTGATAATGATTGCCGTAAGCAGCATAATCGGCGAAGTCAGAACAATTAAAACCAGTGCGCAGAATAAATCAATTGATCTTTTGATGAAGCGCTGTTCAAAAGTGAGCGGATATTCTCTTGTCAGTAAAATCGGAGTATCAAAGAAATGCAGCACGTCCGCACCCTGTACAATGACATCCGAAATTTTCGGCATCATGTATACACGAATGGATTTGCTGTAGCAGAATTTCAGGATATTGTTGCGGGATTTCTGCGGAATATCCCAGATAACTACTCCCTGGTAACGTTTCGGAATTTCCTCCAGGATTGCCTCCTCACCCTCGGAGATGTTCATAATCTTTGCAATCACAAAACGGTCTTTTCTGGAATTGAATTTCTCAACGATTTCGTCAACCGGTCTTTCCCCGTATACAAGCAGCAGATCCCTTGGCGCGAATACACTGCGGTAAACCGCATTTCCGGCAAAGGACCAGATCAAAGAAAAAACAAGCTGTGCCGCCGTTAAGACAAGAATGAATTTCGGGGTAATCAGTTTACCCGTCATCAAAGACAGCTGCGCATAAGAAATCAGATTGGTTGCAAGTATGGAAAAAGCTTTTGACAAAAAGATTTCGAAGCTTCGTAAATAGCCGATTTTTCCCGCACCGTATGCAAGGAAAAAGGCAAGCAGGATTGCAGCGTAAATTACAATTACCAGTGCATCACCCTTCTGCCAGAACTGAACTTCCACCAGACCTTTATATTTAAAGAACCAGAAAAACGCATACCCCGCCACATCCAGCAGGAATTCGATTGTTACAAGCTGTAAAACCAAAATGCGTTTTACGGCATCCATTTTTCCCATAAAAAAGTCTCCCGTGAGTTTCCTTAAAAATCCCCATGCAATGCCTGTTTCAGAGCAAAGCATAGTTCATTTTATTTTACCACACGAAAGACCATTTTTCAAACATTTCAAGCCTTTTTCAGCGTTTATTTATGCTTTTATTTATGCAATTCTTTATGCTTTTCCTAAATTCTTCTTCCGACGGCTCTGAAAGCCCAGTTTATGAAATACCAGCAGCTTTTGAAAAAGCTTAATTTTTCCCACTTTCTGTAAAGATTCCAGATTCTGCGTAAAGCCTCGATTTTGTTGGAAGAAAGGGACTTTGTGGGACGTCTGTAAAGAACCAGGTTTTCGTTTAACCCATGTGCCAGATATCCCTGTCTTAAAACGCTCCACCAAAGCGCCGTATCCTCACTTTTGATATTCGGCATAAAAAGCTTCTCTTTGTCAATCAGATTTGTATCAAACATTACGGTGGATGTAAAAATCGTTGTATTCTTCATTGCCTGCTTATGGTTCAGCGTCTCCGGAACATGAACAATCTTGCCGGTCGGTGCAGCGTTTTCATCACCGAATTCATAACCGGTAAACGCAAATGCCGCATTCGTTTCCTGCATGAAACGAATTTCTTTTTCCAGTTTTTCCGGCTTCCAGAGATCATCCGCATCAAGAAAAGCGATATATCTTCCCTTCGAAGCCTTTAAGCCTTCGTTTCTTGCCAATGCCGCTCCCTTGGTTGTAAGCCGGAGTACACGGATTCTCTCATCGGTTAATGAAAGTCGTTCCAGTTCCTCCGCCGTTCCGTCATCGGATCCGTTTTCCGCCAGAATCAGTTCCCAGTCTTTTTCGGTTTGGGAAAGGACACTGTTTACCGTTTCGTCTATGTAATTTTTTGCATTATGAACCGGTATGATAATACTGACTTTACCCTCACTCATTTCTGCCCTTTCCGATACAAAATATAGTCATCCGTTTCGTAAATCACGATATAATTTTTCTCAAATTCCGCTTTGTTGTCAGCAAAAATCTCTTTGTGGTTTTGAACGACCCATGCCGGATCCGAAATTGCGGGATCCGCTTTTGAGAAGAATAAATATCCCGGTTCGGAAGAAAAAGTACCTTCCGTCAAGACAAAATTTTCGGCTAATCCGACCGGGATTGCCATGATGGCCTTCGGTTCCATCGTATACATCAAGACCGTATTCTCCCAAAGCTCCCCATTCGGGTTTGCCGTCATCACTTGTTTTAAGTCTTCATGTAACGCATACCACTCCTCTTTGATTTCGGAGGTTTCGTAGTGGTGTTCCGTGAAGGTACGGAACTGGGGACGCGCAAAGAACACGCCGAGAAGCGAAAACAGGAGTAAAAACCGTACCAGATATTCTCTCTTTGACATGGCCAGAAGGTAAATCGAAAAGAGAATGACAATCTGTGTGCCCCTGTAAAACGTATCCGGGACAATGGTATATAAGGTCATATACATCAGATAAAAAAGCGGAACGGAATGCGCAATCATCCTTCCGACATACATATCCCCGAGTTTCTCCGGAATGTTTTTTCCCCATACGGAAAGAAAGATTCCGATTCCGGTAAGAATTAGTGCCAATACCACACTGAATGGGTAAAGAGGCATGGATGTGATGTAATTTTTCAAATAAAATATCCCGGAAGCCCCCTCTTTCATCATGAATAAGAAATTCTTTAATGCACCGAGGAAATCCTTATTTGACAAAGAATTCAGAAGCATCTCGGATTTTCCGATATTGTAATTGCTCGAAATCAGATGCAGGAAATAGTAGCTTAATAAAGTTACGACACCCGTTACGGGGAGCGAAACAAGGAAACGCACATATCCTCTTTTCTCTTTCAAAAGCGCGGAAACATAGAGAGGAATTGCAAATGCGAAAAAGGTATAAACCTGCACACTGTAAAGAATAAACAAAGGAATGACTGTGTAAGTCAAAATGCCTTTCGGGATTTTTTCTTTTCCTTCGGGCTTTTTTCTGTCCTTTACGTTATAAAGATAATACAGCATTCCCGCCAGAATAATTGCGATCGCATAACGAAAAAGCTCCGACATATTGGTACAAAGATAAAGAAGTACGGGAACGGAAACAATCTGAAAGCCTGCCAGATTGATGCACTCATCCTTTTTCGGTTTTGTAAACAAAACAAAAATTCCGTTTGCAAAAACCATGAAAAAGAGATTGCAAAAGAACACGAAATGCGGACCGGCAGGAAAGATTTTTGCAATTACCGCGTAGGGAAGAATAATGGCCGGGCTCCATGCGGGACCGTTGCCGAGAATGGCATGATTGCCGTCAAATCCCCAGTATCCAAGGGGATTTAAACAGGCAGCATAGTTTTCAATCAATTTTAAATAAACCGCCTCATCATTCCATACTATCCCGGGGAAAGGATCCGAATGTGCGAATATGACCCGGAAAAGTGCGATAAAGGCGGCTTGAATCAGGGGCATCAGAATCGTTACGGCAAGAAGCACGCCCCCGATGATATGAAATTCTTTTTTTGACTTGCCTTTTTCCATCTTAGCGAATAACAACCAGGCAGTAGAACAGAGCAAAACAAATTCCCAGGATTGCTCCGACCAGCACCTGAATGGGACTGTGTCCGATAAATTCCTTTAATTTTTCCTGCGCAAGTTCTTCTTTTCCGGCTTTCCTGTAATCCTCCATCATCTGATTCAAAACGGTGGACTGCATACCGGTTACTCGTCTTACGCTCATGGCATCATACATTACCACAACGGACATAACGCATGCGATTGCGGTAACCGGGGAAGAAATGCCGTAGTCCGGATGGATTAAAAGGGAGGTTGTCAGACCGCACATGGCAGCAGAATGACAGGACGGCATTCCGCCGCTTCCGATTAATCTTTCCGGTACAAATTTCTTTGTCGCAAATAAATGAATAATTGTTTTAACAACCTGAGCAAGAATCCAGCTGCAAATGGCACTTACCAGCACCTCATTCCGGACCATGCTCAATAAAAAATCAAGCATTTCAAAAACCTCTTATCTGAATTTATTATACTGCCTTTAACCTTGTGCAGGCGGAATATATCTTACGTTTAAATCAACGTCACCCGTAATACCGGGCACCTTACCGGTACTTGAATACTGCCACATATAGCAGTTATAAGGAAAATAGTTAAAGTCCGAGTAAAATGCATACCAGACTTTATACTGCTTGATATCGTCATATTTCAGCATATGGAACAGGGAATATGCATTTCCGTAAATCACCGGCTCAAATCCGGCCTGTTTCACCTGTTCGCAGAAATAGATAATCAGATGTGTTCTTTCCTCCTGGGAAAGAGCATTTCCTCTGGCCGTATCCGCATCCAGCTTTTCCACATCAATCGCAATCGGACCATTCGCTCCGTCCGCCCTTGCAATATCGAGTAAAGCCGCTACTTCTTCATCGATTTCCGTTTCATTGACGGCCTGTGAAAAATAATAAAGTCCCGCCTCAATATTGTTTGCTCTTGCTCCTGCGATATTGGCATGGACTTTTTCATCCTCTACCATTTTTCCGCTTCCGTAGCCTCTGTATCCGGCGCGAATCATGGTTGCCGTCACGCCCGCTTCCGCAACCTTCGGCCAGTCAATGGCGCCCTGATGGGAAGAAACATCAATACAAAGAGTAGTCTTTCTCTCCGTGCCTTCATCATAATAGCGGAATCCCGTTTCTTCCGTCACGTAGTTTTCTCTTGCGTATTTGCTTTTCGGGATGTTCTCGTCAATCGGCTCAAAATAAAATCTGCCGTCTCCGGAATAAACCACACACTCCGGATACATTTTACGAAGGACCGTGGAAAAAGAAGGATTGTTGGATTCCGCCTCGGATCTGATATATTCCTTAATTTCCGTTTCCTTTGCGTTTGCGCCTTCTTCCCTGGCATTTTCAAGTAATTCTTCCACTTCCGCCTGGGAATAGGTTACAACAACCGGTTCTTCGGATGCAACCTCGGAAGGTTCTTCTTTATTAAACAAAGAAAGACCACCTTTCCCGGTTGAGAAAACAAGCAATACCAGTACGAAACAAATCACAATGGTAAGAAGCAGGCTTACTGTCAATACGACCAGGGCAGGTGTCAGCGGATTTTTTCTTTTCTTTTTTTTCTTTTCCGTCATACTTTCTTAGTAATTTACCCGATACTCCATTTTTCCGATTCGAACAACATCATTTTCGGTTACTTTGGTTTTTTCGGTTATTTTTACTCCGTTTACTTTCGTTCCGTTGGAAGACTCAAGATCCGTTATGAAAAGATCTCCTTCTACCAGCTCAAACTTGCAATGTGTTCCGGACACATACCCGTCATCCGGGATACAAAGATCCATCTGCGGACGTCTTCCTACAAGATAAGCCGCCTTTCCTTCCGCATAGAAGGTTCTTTCCGGGTTTGCAAGATCCGTTAAGGAAATCTGGAATGTACCTTCCGGCAGATATGCGTCTTCTTCGTTCTCCTCAGGCTGAACCTCGCCCTTCTTCGTTTTCGGTTTCTTAGGCGCTTTTTTAGTCATGCTTTCACTTGTTGCACCGTCATCCCCGGTATCCGACATCATGGCCGCATATTTTGCAGCTTTATTGTTCCGGATAATTGTATAAATCAGAATTCCCGCATTTAAAACAATGAAAAATGTCAGCACCCACGCTACCAGTGCAAGTGTATCTGCAGCTTCTGCATTTGTTAATACCAAAAGAGTTTCCATGTTTGCCCCCAACCCTATTCCTGAAGTTCTTTGATATAATCCTGTGCTTCCTTGCGGTCCGGATTCAAACTCTTTAATTCCTTCGCAAGTTTCAAAGCTTCTTCCTTCTCATCCATCTGAATCAGCGCTTCAATATTCTTGAGCTGAATATTGTAATACTCATCCATAAACTGTTCTCTTCTTGCAGAGATGAAATTGTCATCCGGATGCTCTGCGATATAATCATCCAAAAGTTTGATTGCATCAAGATATGTGTGAATATCGTCGTTGATGTCAATCATACCCTTCGCATCTTCAATAACCTGTTTTGCTCTTGCCTCTTTGGCTGCTTTACATTCGTCGATTGCAAACTGAGCATTGTCATACTGGGAATAATCACTCGGAATCTTTTCAAAGAATACCATGGCTTCCTCGTATTTTCCCTCTTCCATGGCCTGGGTTCCGGCGTTATAATTCTCTTCCGCCTCTCTCCAATATGCCAGCATTTCAAGATAGTTATCCATCTCTTTGCTGTTCTTTAATACATTCGTCTTTAAATCACCCAAAGTCCCGGATACTTTTTCATAAGAGCTGTCTCCGGTAAGATAACCCGCAAGCTCAATCTTGGCATATTTCTCTGCCAGTTTCTCCGCATTCACGCGGTCCGCCTTTTGAGATCCGGTCATTCTGGTGTAAGCCTGTATCGCCGTCTTAACATCTCCCGCATTGATGGCATCTTCAAACTGGCAGTAAGGACCGCGAAGCCTCGCCACATTAATCCTTAAAACCACTACCACAACAATGAGAACGATAATCCCCACCATGATTACTTTTTGCGTATTCGAGAATTTACCCCACATTCTGCTATACCTCTATTTCCGTCAAATATCGTTTTAACGCATCCTGCCAGCTTGGCAAAGGCTCAAAACCGCATAAAACAAGCTTGGATTTATCAAGCCTGGAATTAAACGGTCTTTTTGCTTTGGAAATTCCATACTCCGCGGTGGTAACCGGCTCCACTGTAAGACGGTCCGAAGAGTATTCCGTATGCCCCATTTCGGCAGCGGTTTTAAAGATTTCCACAGCAAAATCATACCAACTGATATACCCACCCTCGTTGGTTGCATGATAATAGCCGTATTTATCTGTCCCGATCATATCCACCAGAAGTCTTGCCAGATCATAGGTGTACGTCGGTGTACCGATTTGATCGCATACTACCTTTAGTTTATCATGTGTTTTGCCTACATTCAACATTGTCTTGATAAAGTTCTTACCGCTTAACCCGAAAACCCATGCAATCCGCACAATAAAGAATTTTTTGCATGTCGTTTCAACGGCAGTTTCTCCCCGGAATTTGCTCTCGCCGTATACATTTAAGGGGGCAAAATCCCTGCAATCCGCTTCCCACGGCACCTCTCCTTCTCCGCTGAAGACATAGTCCGTACTGATATACATCATTTTGGCACCGATTTCTTCTGCCGTTTCGGCAATATAAGCAGTCCCTTTTACATTAATCCGGTCCACTTTATCCTTATTTTCCTCATCTTCCGCAGCATCCACGGCCGTCCATGCGGCACAGTGAATAATCGCATCCGGATGAATCTTTTTTATTGTTTCGGATACCGCATCCCGATTGGTAATGTTTAAGGAAACATACGGCATTTTCGTCACTGCGCTTCCGTCCTGCACACCCGCATACTCCGGCGCCAGATCACTTCCGACCGCGTCGATTCCGCGCTTATTCAGTTCATTCATCACATCATGTCCGAGCTGCCCCGCAACACCTGTTACAAATACTTTCATGATAGTTCCTCACGTTCATTTTTTCGTTTATTATCTTGATTTATTATTTCGTTCGTTTTTTAGTCAAACGGGCTGTTGTTTTTTTCATCAGCCGTTCAGCTTTATAACCCACACTCCGTGAATTTTCTTTATGCTGCCTGCATACGGGAAATACTCCATCTCACGGAACTCATCCGTATCCGCAATTTCAAGCTGCGTGTCAAAATCAGCGGACAGAATTGTTACATTGAGATAATGCTTCATGAATTCCGCATACTTTTCGGAAGATTCAATACAGTAATCCCCTGAGGTTTCATGATATCCTCTCGTAACTTTTTCGGTAATATCCGTGGAAGGATAGTTTTCCTGATTCGGAAATCCGCCCAGAATTGCAACCGGATCTCCGGTCTGATATCCTTCCGTCTGTTCTAAGCGGTCTGTAATCCGAAGACAGAGCGCATATGTTTTTTCATATCTTTCATTCAGATTAAAGTATACTACATTTGCCGAGATCACGAAATTAAAAACTAAAACAAATGCCGCTGCAATTCCGATGCCGGAAAATACTTTCTCCGGCTTCAAATTACAATCCATACAGGAAAGCCCGAAAACGAAGAATACCACCCAGGGCATACGCATCAGGATATGAAACAGAACTTCCGGCGAAATAATGCAGATTAAGGATGCCGAAAACGGAACCATTGCAAGTAAAACGAGAATTGCGAGTATTTTAAGCGGTTTTTTATACGTTTTTTCTTTTATGAGTGCATAAACAAAAAAGCCGATTGAAATTGCCGCAAATACCACGTAAGCAATCTTCATCCAGATATTCTCGGTAAAAATGCCGCCGGAAAACGTGAAATTCTTAAAGTCCAGGAAGGCAGCCTTTAAACCGGAAACAATCGTTCCGAGCGGAAATGCCCCGACCTTGTCCGTTCCCTGGTAGCCGCTTAAAGTTCTGTGGGAAAGAGCCAGCATTATTTTTAAGGAAAGCACGTAGAAAAGATACCCGCCGACTACGGTCCCTGCAAATGCGGCACATTTCAAAAAGAACGCTTTCCATTCGGAATCTTTTTTCATAAGCTTTTTGATTAACAAAAAAATCATGAGCAAAATGGCAGCCGGAAAATATGCCTGATATACACCAATGGAAAAACCAAGAAGGAATATTGCCGGAAGAAAGCCGTATTTCAGACGGTCTGCCAAAAGAACCGCAAGCGCAGCCGCAAGAAATGCAAGCATGTAGCCGTCCGCGGTATAAATAAAAGCGAATGTTCCGGTTACTGCCGGAAAAGTTGCAATTACCGCACCGGTCAGGACCGCAAGGCTTCTTTTTTCGATATGGAAAAGTTCCGTGAACAAAACCGCAGTCACCGCCAGAAAGAAAAGCGAAACCACCCCGTTTACCCACGGAAGATTATAATAAGATGTCGGTCCGCAGGCAAAAGTCAGAAACTGCCTGCCCGAAGTAATCATGTCCTGGTTAAAGTAAATATTCCAGAAGGTGTCATAAACCGGAAAATTATGGGCAAATACAGACATATGCGCTATAAATCCCATAATAATCGCACCGAAAAATGCCGCATAATACTGCGGTTTTAAGTGACCGATTAACTTTTTGAATTTATCCTTCGGGATCCCCATTTCCTGTAAATTCTCCCATGCAGGCGGAATTGTTTTTACATTTTTCCACTAAAATATTATTTTATCATTTTTTCTCTCGAATTGCCACTACAATACATAATCCGGATATTTCCGTTTAACGGGAATCTGCATCCGGAAAGAAGCTCTTACATCCCTTCTTGAATTGAATTGTCGAAATGAAGTATAATAGTGATGTATGTTTTTCTAAAAAGGAAACGGCAAATGAAAAAGTATGTTCTTCCGATACTGAGCGGATTTATAAGTACATATTCCCTTCTGATGGTTTTTCATGCTCCGCTAAAGCGTGAGTTTTTTGAAGAAGCCACGGATTACTATACCGCAAATATCTATGAACTGCTGGGAGAATACAATTTCCTTTCCCTTATTGTTTTTGCACTCTGCCTTTTTCTTTTTCTCTTTTTGCAAAAGAAGGGCTTTGGCTTAACGGATCTTTTCCGGCACGCCAAAGAAAAGAAATCTCTTCCGTTTCTCATTTTAAGTCTGTTTTTCGGTTTTTCCTTTGCTCTCGGAAAATACTATACGGAAGCCGGAACCTCCTTCCCTCTTTTTGATTCCCGCATAAATGTATTGAAATTCATACTATGCGCCTTCGGTTTTATCCTTCCTG